>NZ_DJHW01000037.1:0-331 GCF_002433295.1 Pseudoalteromonas sp. UBA6610
TTTAGTAATGATTGAGCCAGCTCCTTTTAAGCTGGCTTTTTTTATGCCCACATTTTAATTTTTAAATTATTTATATTTTTATGTGAACTTAATTTTGTGTGCGGCGTCTACTATTATGCTTGTTGATTAATTGCAGTTAACACAAGCTTCATGTTGATTTACCCCGTTTAATTACTAATTTTAGTAATGATTGAGCCAGCTCCTTTTAAGCTGGCTTTTTTTATGCCCACATTTTAGTTTTTATAATTATTTATATTTTTATGTGAACTTAATTTAATGAGTGGCGTCTACTATTACGCTTGTTGATTAATTGCAGTTATCACAAGCTTCA
>NZ_DJHW01000037.1:710-7544 GCF_002433295.1 Pseudoalteromonas sp. UBA6610
TTTTAGCTGGCTTTTTTTATGCCTTTAGTAAATGTTACGCCCTACCCCCCACTACCTTTATTCGTTATGATGGCATGTCTCTAAATTTTATAAGTTTATTTTATGTTTACTCAGCTATTAACGCATATAGATTGGTTAAGTGCCAGCGCAGGGCTTGCAACAGGGCTAGTACTATATGGCCTAGTGTCGATCCCTTCTCGTAATAAATTAAAACAACACATTAGCGAGCAACAGCAACAGTTATCATTATTACAAAACCAGTACGACAATAAACAGCTGCAATACACGGCCTTATTTGATGAGCACGAGCTGCTCGAGCAATCACATCAAGAGCAACGCGATGAAGCGCAGCATTTTAAAACTCGCTTTAGCGAGCAAGAAAAACAAAGTGTTCAATACAACCATTTTTGGCGTAAAGCCGAAGGCGAACTTAGTGCCTTGCGAGAGCAATATAACCAGCGCGATATTGAGCTTAATAATATGCGAACTACGCTTGAGCAAAAGCAGCAAAACTTTACCGAGCAGCTTGCACAAATAGAGCAAAGCAAAAATGTGCTTAAAAAAGAGTTTGAAAACCTAGCTAATAAAATTTTAGAAGAAAAATCGCAAAGCTTTAAAACCCTAAACCAAGAAAGCATTGAGCAACTATTAAAGCCAGTTCAAGGGGAGCTAAAAGGCTTTAGAGATAAAATGGAATCGATTCACGTTGAAGACTTAAAACAACGTGCTGCCCTTAAAACTGAGCTACTGCACTTGCAAGCTAAAAGCCAAGCTATTACCGAGCAAGCCGATAAACTTAGTAATGCCTTACAAGGGCAAAAAAAGACCCAAGGTAATTGGGGCGAACTAATGCTCGAAAACGTACTCGACAGCGCAGGCCTGCGCGCGGGTACCGACTACAAACGCGAAGTATCGTTTAATACCGAAGACGGTCGACTGCGCCCCGACGTAGTGGTGTATTTACCTCAGGGCCGCCACTTAGTGATTGATGCTAAAACATCGCTAAATGCTTATACCCGCTACGTTAATGCCGAAAACGAGCTAGAGGCTAGCCAAGCAATTAAAGAGCATGTAAATGCAGTTACCGCGCGTATTAACGAGCTTGCCAGTAAATCGTACGATCGTCTCCCTGGTATAAATTCGCCTGAAGTAGTTATTATGTTTGTGCCTATAGAATCTGCATTTGTAGAGGCGCTTAAATATCAAAGCGATATTTACCAACAAGCTATCGAAAAAAACATTTTAGTTGCTACACCAACGACTCTGCTTACAAGCCTTAATATTGTTAAACAGCTGTGGCGCTTTGAAGAGCAAACCAAATACTCTAAAGAGCTGGCGAGTCGTGCAGAGCGCTTTTACAACAAGCTCAATGGCTTTTTAACGAGTATGGAAGGTGTTGGCAAGCAACTAGACCGCGCAAAAGAAAGCTACGATAAAGCCTTTTCACAGCTTTACCGTGGTAAAGGTAACTTAATTAAACAAGCTTCAGAATTTAAAGAGCTAGGTGTATCGGTTCAAAAAGAGTTACCAAACGAAAGCGTAGAAAAAGCCCAATTAGAGCTGGATTAAGTTCGATTTATCTCTACTGTTTTATACATTAAAAGGAAGGTTAATGGTTTTTCCCTTACTCAATTCGCAAAGGTTAGCGTTAACCCCTATTAATTATGAGGATAGAGACGCTATTTTTGCTCTTGGTACTGTGGAGCAAAAATAGCGTTATTTAAGTTTTATGGCTGAAAAGCTAGTAAACGCTGAGGCAAAAGTAATTGAATACATAGACGTATATTACGTAGAAACATTATTTTGGAGCGCATGTTCTCATACTATTGCGGTTGGTTGGCCTCTAGTGCCTGCCAACTTACAAAAGCTTTATATCAATTTTCATGGTAAAGCGCCGCAAAACTAATTCAACTAAAGCTCACATGTACTCGCTTACGCCTTTAATACTCCACCTCATTCAATAACTCATTTATTTTTTCATCGCCTATACACTCTCCATTAGACCAACTTATATTAAGCAGTGTAATTAAATTACCAATACGCTCAGACTTTCGCTGTAGCTGCTCAATTAGTGCATTCGCTTCATGTTGTTTTTCACCAAGGCGCTCAATAATGGTGTTGTGATCTAGCTCCTCATTAGGCTTGCGCAGGGAGGGGATTTCTTCAAGCGAAAACCCTAGACTTTGTGCAAACTTAATCATTTTAAGCTGCTCTACACTGGCTTTGTCGTATTGCCTATACCCGTTATTATTTCGCGTACCGTGTGGCAGCAGCCCTATACTTTCGTAATACCGTATGGTGCTTGCTGCAATACCCGAGTGCTTAGCTAGTTCACCTATTTTCATTATTGCCTCTACTATAAAAAAGCGGGTTGACCTTAAAGCTGACTTTAAGGTTATAGTGCCTGTAATGTCAATTTATGGTTTATATGTATGTCTGAGTTTGAACAATCTGCTGTATTTACGCCCTTTACCCTACCAAGCGGTTTAACGCTTAAAAACCGAGTAGTAAAAGCCGCTATGGAAGAGAACCTCGCAGAGGCCGACCTAACGCCATCGCAAGTGCTTAAAAATGTATACAACGAATGGGCAAAAGGCGGGTGCGGGTTAATTATTACCGGTAATGTTATGGTTGACCACCTTGCAATGACAGGGCCAGGCGGCCTTGCCCTTGAGCAGCAAACCGATATAGCGCCTTTTGCAGAGCTTGCTCGTTTAGGGCAGCAAAGCGACTGTAAAATTGTGATGCAAATAAATCACCCTGGCCGCCAAGTATTTAAAAAAATGGGTGGTAAAGCGCTAAGTGCCTCTGATATTGCGCTTAATATGGGTAAGCACTCTCACTTATTTGCCCAGCCAACAGCTATGGATAAGAGCGAGATTAGTGATGTTATCGCTCGTTTTACCCATACAGCGCAACAGACCGAAAAAGCAGGTTTTAATGGCGTGCAAATACACGCTGCACATGGCTATTTATTAGCGCAGTTTTTATCTCCACTAACTAATAAGCGTGATGACGAATGGGGCGGTAGCCTTGAGAATCGCGCGCGATTATTACTTGAAATAACACGTAGTATTAAAGCGCAATGCAGCGCCGGTTTTTCGGTATCGGTTAAGTTAAACTCAGCCGATTTTCAGCGCGGCGGCTTTGAACCGCATGATGCGCAAGCAGTTGTTAATATGCTTAGTGCATTAAAGCTTGATTTTGTAGAGCTTTCGGGCGGAAGTTACGAAGCACCGGCTATGCAAGGACAAACAGGCGATGAGCGTACACTTGCACGTGAGGCGTACTTTTTGGAATTTGCCAAAGCTATTAGCGAGCAATCAAACATACCCATTATGACCACAGGCGGTATTAGCCGTTTAGATGTGGCAAATAAAGTAATTAGCTCAGGCGTAGCGCTCGTTGGTATGGCCACGGCACTGGCTTATGAGCCTAATTTAGTTAATTGCTGGCAAACACAGCCAAGGCAAAACCTGCTTATGCCGCGTGTTACCTTTAAAGACAAAACCCTTGCAGGGCTTGCCACTATGGCGCTGGTAAAAAGGCAAATTCGCCGAGTGGGCCAAGGCAAACACGTTAAAGCAAATGCCTCGGCTATTTTTACTTTAATAAGTGACCAAATGCGCGCTGCAAAGCTTACCAAGCGCTATCGAAAACGCTTTGCAAAAGAGCTAAATTAATTAGCTCTAGTTTAAACTGATATTTTCTATGCCACACTTGAAAGCGTTGATTGATGGGCGTTTGCATATGCCCAGTTAACGCACTCTTGCGCTAAAATAGCAATGGTATCTAGGCAGGTGTCTGGCGAGTGTTTGGCTTGTTCATTTAACACAAGCGGTATTTCGGTACAGCCAAACAACACGCAGTCAGCACCTTGAGCAAGCATTAAGTCGTATGCCTTGCTTAACAAGTGGCGACCTTTATTTAAATCGCCCGCTTTTACGGCGGTTATCCCATCCATTATGGCTGCTTGTTGCTGAGAGTTTGGTTCAACAAAATCAATATTGTGCTGCTTAAACGCATTTTGGTAAATGCCCATATTAAGCGTAGCGGTAGTGGCTAAAATACCAACCTTTTGTTTGCCCGTGGCTTTTACTTGTTTTATAACGCTTTTTACAATGCTAATGGTGTGTACATCGGCATTTTTAGTGAGCGCGTCGTACCAGTAATGCGCGGTATTACACGGAATAACAATACAACTTACACCTAAGCTTGTTAGCTCTTTAAAGCCTTTTTTGAGCTCAAAAAATGGGTTTTCATCTTCAAGACCCATTAAAAATTTTGTTCTGTCAGGAATTTGCGGGATATTCCTTATAAACATAGGTATATGCTCTTGATCATTTTTAGCGGGCGATAGCGCAATTACCTGATTCATAAATGAGGCGGTAGCCAAAGGCCCCATTCCACCTAGTACGCCAAGAGTTCTAAGCATGATTGCATTCCAGTTATTGAGTTTATAGGCTTAATTTATAGTGTTTTATTTAGTTTGAATAATGCTATTATTTTACCACCCATGCACAAACTGCATAACTAAGTGGTCGCTATGAATATTGAAAGTAAATGGTTAGAAGATTTTTTAACGCTCTCGCACACAAAAAGCTTTTCGCAAGCGGCAAAGCTTAGGCATATTACGCAACCTGCATTTAGTCGGCGTATAAAAGCCCTTGAAGATGCCCTTGGCGCAGCCCTAATCGACCGAGAAAACTTGCCTATTACTCTGACCCCAAGCGGTAAAATATTTCATATAACGGCGCGTAATTTAGTTAACCAAATGAATACCTCGGTTAGCATGCTTGAGGAGTTATCGGTGCAGCAAAATTATTCTGTAAAGGTAGCGGCCGCACATTCTTTAGCGAGTTTTTTAACCTTACAACTCGCTAACTTTCAAACACAAGATGAGCGCGACATTGTACTTAATTTAGAGGCTATAGACGTAGATAAAGCCACCGAAGCGCTAGAGCAAGGTGAATGCGACTTACTTATTGCCTTTGATAACGAACGCCTTAAACTGCCGCCGTTTAGTCATCAAAAAATAGGTAATGCTAAGTTGTTACCTGTTAGCGCCTGTGACGAGCAAGGCAAAGCCTTATATAACCTAGAAAGCGCAGCGCCTATACCGCATTTAGCCTACAGCCTCGACTCCTACATGGGTCGGCAGTTAGAGCCTATTATATCGGGAGCTAAGCTTAAAAAGGTGTTTGTTTCATCCATGACTGAGCTTTTAAAAGTGCACGCTGTAGCGGGCAATGGTATTGCCTGGCTGCCCGACTACGTTATATCAAACGAGCTTAAAAATAATACCTTGGTAGTTGTAGGGAGTGAGCACCACTGCGTGCCAATAACTTACTATGCGTATAGGTATCATGCGGCTTTGCACCCCGGTGGCGAAAGTGTATGGAATAAATTAACTGAGCTAAATATAACCTAACTGTAAACCCCCGTTACAGTTAATAAGGTATTATTAATTTAAAACGATAACAGCTATGTGCAATGGAATTTTAATTATTTACCTATTTTATTATGGAGTTTTATTTCCATAATAATTGGGTGTTTTGTCTCTTTTTTAATGCTCTTGATAAAGCCAAAATAGCGTCATCAACACAGAGTATTAACTAGCTAACGAGGCAACTCCCATGAAAGCAATCGGATATCAAAAAAGTTTACCTATCGAAAACGAATTATCATTACAAGACATTGAACTTGAAACGCCAACAGCACAAGGCCACGATATTTTAGTAGAAGTTAAAGCGGTATCGGTTAACCCGGTTGATTTTAAAGTTCGCCAAGCAATGCCAGCAGCTGAGGGCGAGTATAAAGTAATTGGTTGGGATGCAACTGGGGTTGTTAAATCGGTTGGCGAAAACGTATCGTTATTTAAGCCAGGCGACAAAGTATGGTACGCAGGCGATATTACGCGCTCAGGCAGTAACGCGCAGTTTCAGTTAGTTGACGAGCGTATTGTTGGCCATATGCCAAGTTCGCTTTCGTATGGCGAAGCCGCTGCATTACCGCTTACCAGCATTACTGCGTGGGAATTATTGTTTGACCGTTTAAACGTAGCTAAAAATGATGATTCTAAAAGCATTTTAGTTATTGGTGCCGCCGGTGGGGTGGGCTCAATAATGGTGCAGCTGTTAAAGCAGCGCACTAAATTAAATATTATTGCTAGTGCTTCTCGTGCTGAAACAATTTCGTGGTTAGAAGATTTAGGTGCCGATACCATTGTTAATCACCGTAACCCGTTAAGTGAAGAGTTTGCAGCTAAAAACTTAAGCGAAGTGGATTACGTAGTAAGCTTAAACAATACAGAGCAGCACTTACCTGAAATTGAAAAAGTAGTGAAGCCACAAGGTCAATTTGCCCTTATTGATGACCCTGAAACACTTAATATTGTGCCATTTAAAAACAAAAGCGTGTCGGTACATTGGGAGCTTATGTTTACTCGCTCGTTATTTAAAACCGACGACATGCAAGAGCAACACGTTATTTTAAACAACGTAGCCACTATGATTGACCAAGGGCAAATTAAAACCACGGTAGGTGAGCACTTAGGTAAAATTAACGCAGCCAATTTACGCAAAGCGCATCAGCACCTTGAATCGCAAACCGCTAAAGGTAAAGTGGTGTTAGAAGGCTTTTAAGGCCTTTAGCTAATATGGTTTTTTTGAGTATACCCAAGCCCCTAACGGGGCTTTTTTGTGGCTATTATTTATATAACTGATTGTAATTAGGAATATGCTTTACCCAAAATGCAGGGCTGCCAATATACTCTTGTACAGTTTTTATAAATTCGCTCACCAGTGGTGTTTGTTTACGGTGAGGATACAGCGC
>NZ_DJHW01000037.1:7935-18737 GCF_002433295.1 Pseudoalteromonas sp. UBA6610
CCCCATTTCGTCTATGGGTTTTTCTAGGTTAAATAAATCTAGCATCACATACCCTAAACCCGCTTTTGTGGCATCAAGCATGGCGCGTACATCGCTTACCTTATAGTTGCCTTTCATTTTGTGGGTTTTGTATTCATCACCATGAGGCTGAGTGCTTAATTTTATTTGATCTAGGCTTACATCGCCATTGCCATAAACCACCGCTGGTAAGGCGATAAGCTCTTCAGGTGTGCTTGGCATACCATGGCGTGCAATAAAGTCATTAGAGGCAACCAAAGCAAAGTGCATGTCAGATATTTTTTTTGCCATTAGGTTGGAGTCATTCAATTTGCCAATTCTAAATGCTAAATCGTAATGATCGGCAATAATATCGTTGCGCTTATCATCAAGCATGAGGGTTATTTTTACCTCAGGGTATTTTTGCATAAATAAATTAATGGCAGGCTGCACATACTGCTGCCCAAAAAACATGCCCGAGGTAATGCGCAAAATACCTTTAGGTTTTGCTTGGTAGGAGTCGGCAATGCTATGAATATCACTGAGCGTATCAATTAAAATATGCGCTTGCTGGAGTATTTCCTCCCCTGCGGAGGTAAGCGAAAACGAGCGCGTAGAGCGATTAAGTAACTGAATACCTAAACTGCTTTCTAGCTTTTTAATTTGCTTTGAAAGCGATGAGTTGTCCATATCGTGCAGCGCCGCGGCTTTTGCAAATGAGCCTTGCTGTACTACATCAACAAATAACGCTAATTGGTTGGTGATTGACATCTCACTCTCCTAAATCCCAATAAGGTGTATCGGTGTAATAATTGCTCGCAAAATCAACAAACGCGCGCACTTTACTGGGTAAAAACTGCCTGTTTGCGTACACCATATAAAGCCCTATTGGCTCAGGCTCGTAGTCTTTTAATATACGTACTACTTTACCCTGTGCCAGCGCCTCACCAGCTATAAATGTTGGCTGCATGGCAATACCGCCACCTGCTATAGCGGCATTAAGTAGCAGGTCGCCATTGTTAGCAACTAGGTTACTTTCAAGCTTTAACTCGTTTTTAAGCTCGTTCGCTCCCCGTAGTTTTTTGGTGGGCTCGGTGTGTGCGTAGCGTAAATAGTTATGCGATTGCAGCTCTTCTAAGGTAGTAGGCGTGCCGTGCTGCGCTAAATAAGAAGGAGAGGCAAACACCGCTAACCTAATAGGCGCTATTTTTTTAGCAATAAGTGATGAGCTTTTTAAAACCCCTATGCGTAGCGCTATATCAATACCTTGCTCAACAATATCAACAAACTGGTCAGTAAGGTTTAGATCTAATTTTAAATTTGGATAACGCTTTTGAAACTCAACCAATAGCGGTGCTAAGTGCTTTACCCCAAACGACATAGGGGCACTAATACTGAGCACACCAGAGACATTTTCGTTTAGGTTATCGAGCGAATTTTCCATGTCGTCTATATCGTCTAGCACCTGTAAGCAGCGGGTAAAATAGTGATCTCCCGCCTCGGTAGTGCTTACTTTGCGCGTGGTGCGGTGCAGTAATCGGGTAGCAAGCCCCTCTTCTAGCGCAGACACATACTTGCTCACAAGTTGCGGCGATATATCGAGCTTATCGGCAGCTTTAGAAAAAGACCCCTCTTGTACAACACTTACAAAAGTCTTCATGGTGGTTAGCTTATCCATTATTAGCAATGCCTTGTTTATAATTTTTAAATAAAGATCGTATTAATTATGTTTATAAAAACAGTTAAAGTCCACATATCGCATTTTTGCACAGTTAGTGAGTTTTTATAGCGTTACAAACACATTTTTTTGCGTAAATAACTATTTATTTACAACAAAATGGAGTTAATACGTGCTACTGCAGCAATCACGCTTCTTTTTATCCATTCTAACGCCAAGTCGGGTTTATTAATAATGCAGTATCGCTGTACGTGAATAAGCACGCTTATATTTTTATTAATGACTAAGAGATAAAGCCATGAAAAGATTAAACAACAAAGTAGCCATCGTTACTGGTGCAGCACAAGGTATTGGCGCTGCTTATGCAAAAGGTTTAGCTCAACAAGGCGCTAAAGTTGTGCTTGCTGATTTAGCCGACCCAAGCGCAGCTGTAGCTGAAATTATTGCCGCTGGCGGCCAAGCAATAGGCTGCAAAGTAGATGTAACGAATAGTGAATCGTTAGATGCCATGGTAAAACAAACCGAAGCTGAATTTGGCCCGGTTGAAATATTAGTTAACAATGCCGCTATATTTGCTGCGCTTGAGCTTAAGCCATTTTGGGAAATATCTGAAGACGAATGGGATTTAGTTATGCGCGTAAATGCCCGCGGGCCTTTTCAATGTACCAAAGCAGTGTTGCCTAGCATGCGTAAATTAGGCCGCGGTAAAATCATTAACATTGCATCGGGTACATTTTTACGCGGTGCACCTATGTTTTGCCATTATGTGGCATCTAAAGGCGCGGTTGTTGGGCAAACACGTGCGTTGGCCACTGAGCTTGCTAACGATAATATTTTAGTTAATTGCCTATTAGTTGGCTTAACCGAAAGCGAAGGCGTTAAAAATAACGCACAGTTTGATAAAGCTAAAAATAGCACACTAGGCTCACGAGTAATAAAACGTGCAATGGAGCCTGAAGACTTACTTGGCCCTATTTACTTTTTAGCCAGTGAAGACAGCGATTTTATGACCGGACAATGTATTAACGTTGATGGTGGCGCAATTAACTACTAATACGCCTTTATCGCTTATTTAGTGTTAATTTAAAAGCCGATGTTTACGCATTGGCTTTTTAACGTGGGGGCAAATAAAAATCAGTTTAACAATACTGTATTTATAATATCTCAATGCGCGCTTTATTTATTAACAAAATAAAAGCCAATAAAATAAGGATATATTAATAAAATCCTTAGGTATTACCATGGCTCAACCTGCACTATTTATCTCTCACGGTTCACCTATTATGGCCGTACAGCAATCGCCAACGTCTGACTTTTTAAAAGCGCTTGGCAAGTCACTCAACACGCCACGCGCTATTGTTATTTTTTCGGCGCACTTTGATATGGCCCATGATGAAGCGGCCCATAATATTGTAATAACCGCAGGGCAAGCGCCTGAAACCATTCACGACTTTTATAATTTTCCTGCGCATATGTATAACATTAAATACCCTGCGCCAGGTCATCCTGAGCTTGCGGGTAATATTGCAACGCTATTTAAAAATAAAGGCATTACAGCAATACTTGATGAACGCCAAGGCTGGGATCATGGAGTATGGATACCACTGCGCTTAATGTACCCGCAGGCAAATATTCCTATTGTACAAGTATCTATAAATACTCAATTAGGCGCAAAAGCCATGTATGAATATGGGCAGTTACTTGCCCCACTTCGTGACGATAATATATTAATTATTGGCTCTGGCGGCATTAGCCACAACCTACGAGAAGTGTTTAAAACCCCTGCTACACCTAACCGTGTACAAAGGGTAAAAGCGTTTACCCAATGGGTTGAATATAAGCTTTTAGCGCAAGACACGCCCGCACTTTTAAATTACTTAGCCGATGCACCCCATGTGTTATTTAACCACCCTACCCAAGAGCATTTTTTACCACTCTTTGCTGCTATGGGGGCAGGCGGCAAGCAAGTTGAAAAACTCTTTAGTGATATTGAAATGGATATTTTAGCGCTTGATACCTATAAGTTTTATTAATTTTTATCAGTACAGTGCAAGCGCCTTTGGTTTTTTAATCAAAGTGTAATGGGGGTTTACAAAGAGGTGTTGGGCTAAACTATAATTAATAAACAATATACTTATTGAGCTCCTTGGTATAAGAATTTTTGGTATGTTTAAGTGGCGAGCGGTATTAGAGGTATTCGAATAGATATTTGATGAGATAGGGCTGCATATCCGTAGCTTTAAATTCTTGCTGCCAGACTGATAAATGTTATTAAACAAGCATAGGAATTAATGACCAAACTCATAATACAAGGTCTTTACATTTAGATTTTCCTAGGCATTTATTAGCACCAGTTCCAATTAAACTTCAAATAATTACTCGACTTTGCTTTAGCAAAAAATATTACATCATTTAGTTCATTATTAGATGCTAAAGCATGCTTACACCTTAAGTTGGCTTTGTTTCTAGTTGTTAGTGCGCCATGCCCAGTTCCACAGCCAGAGGCAATTAAATATATAGCACCTCCGTCATTTCGAACGCAGTCATTTATATAATCTAAAATAGGTTTTATGTTTTCGTAAATAATCAAATCATCACAAGATGAATAAAATTTTATGTGTTCTCCTGTATCCCACTCGTTGTAAAAGCCATGTTTAGAATGCGCTGGAGCAAGATCGCCAATAAATGATGGCTCAACATAATATGCAGTATTCGGTACTATATTTTTAAATACAAGCCTTAACTCGATTCCTTCATCATAGGCGACCACTTTAATGAAAGGATGAAACCCTATTAATGAATAAATATCGCTGTCACTACTGATTTTTATTAGTTGGCACTTAAAGCTATAAGGCCATTCTAATGATTGAAACCATTGTCGAAAAATTTTTCTTCCATTCAACTTCATCACAATTATATTGACCTTTATTTGACTGTGTTCAGCAGCACCAATGGGGGTAAATAAACAACCTTTAAAAATACAAGTAGTAAAGGCATAGCCGCTCAACAAGAAATTGATTTAATTCTTATATTAAAGCACCCTACAAGCATGGTAAATGCACGGTGATAATCTATTAGAGCAATGCATGGCTCATTTTTGAGGACTATTATGCTGATTGTCAAAAATTACTGAGCTTATCCTTCTGGCTTTGAATACATACCTTTGCTAGTTCAGTATCTTTTGTTCAAAAACATATTTTGTTTATCCGTTTTAGGCTGACTTTAACGTGCCATGGCAAACAACAGAAAGGGCGATTTATGCCTTAATTTTTCTGGATAAAGCAGAAGATCCACATTGGGGTAACTTTCACAAACTAAGGGCCAGATGCAATCGTCTGCTTATGAGGTTTCAATATACCGAAGGTACGACTTTCATGAGCCCCTGAGCTAAGTTACCAAGCCAAAATCAAAGGTATCAAAGAAGGATGATACTTATACCTAAGCCAACATTGTAAGAAATCAGCTTTTCAAATCATGTAGTGTGCTCTAAACGATGGAGGAGGTAAAGTAGGTGACATAATTAGCCCTCCTCGTTAGGCACTTTTAGTTTTTACTATCTGCACTTAGCGTGCATGAAGAGCAATATAATAAAGACAACAAAAAGGCTGGAATTTTAAGTGCTTTAGTAATGACTTGCTCACGGAATAGAACTGCTTTTGCCTATATTTTCATTTTTACGACAGATATAAGATTAAAGCCAAGTCGTAGCTTATTATAAATACGTGTGAGTATAGTTAGCTCCTCAGGAGTACATAGGAGTACTAGAGAAAGCTTCTCTTTAATTATAAAGCAATCGTTTATAGCATTTGTGCCTATTCTTCCATTGTTGATTGCACACAAACCTCTAAAAAAATCAATTATTAGAGATTCATCATTTAGGGCAGGAGCCACGTTTTCTAGTAAATAAATAGCGCTTCCTAGATACCAGTTTGGTAGAGTCCTCGTGTAGCTGCCATGTTGAAAACACACTTCCCCCCTGATAAATGCACTACCTTGGCTCATCATGCATTTACTAAAGTCGAGTGAATAAACAGGCATATCTCGTAAAGCAGCTCCGTGCTCGAGTAAAGGCTTCACCTGTTCTATCTGATTTGTTGAAACCGCACGAAGCATTTCATACTGTGTGCTGGGTGCCACAAAGCCCCAGTTACTTGAAGTTAAATTTAAGCCAAAGTCTTTTTTAGTATCAGCCCTTATATCAGCGGACTTTGAGGCTAACCTAGAAAATCGACCTTTTCTTTTTGTGGGGGTCTGTATATTAGCGTCATTTAATGAATTTTCGCCCTGGGGGTGCGCTCTTTTATTTACACAAATTTGTTCAGGCTCAATAGCTTGGTTTTCTAAGTTTGGGTTACAGGGCTGAGTTAAGCTTTCTTCTTTCATTATATCGTCCATGCTAAATTTGGTATTCAATTTATAAGTTAGGTTATTAATTGGGCGCTTTAACTTAGTGCGCCTATATATTCATGTCTATAAATATATTCCCCCATACATTCAGGTTGTAAAAATTTTCAAACCAATAAATTAATAATCAATCAACGAGACGCTACTATTTTAGTCCGACTGCATAAATGTTTAATTATTTATTTTTTATGGCTTTGTGAAATATTTAGAAATTAAGTTACTTATCTTCTTTTTTACTATTGTTTTATCATGTTGTGGTATAACAATACTTATTCTTGCCTTCGATTCCAGTGTTTCCATTAAATCAAACACAGCCTATATAAATAGCACGTACCATTTTTAGAACCGCTCGCCGTGTTAATACTTATACCGCTAGAAATTTTACGTAGTGTTTTTCTAGCTTTACCTTGGCTTACACCCTCATTGTATAGTTCAATGTATTTTCTTCGGTGTATTGAATTCTTAATAAACTATGGATTTATTCAAAAACCTAATATCCGCATTCGCTTATCAGTATTTTTTCTCAAGCCCCCCATGTGTTATTTAACCACCCTACCCAAGAGCATTTTTTACTACTCTTTGCTGCTATGGGCGCAGGCGGCAAGCAAGTTGAAAAACTCTTTAGTGATATTGAAATGGATATTTTAGCGCTTGATGCGTATAAGTTTTATTAATTTTAATCAGCCCGCTGCAAGCGCCTTGTGTTTTTTTAATTAAAGTGTAATGGGGGTTTACGCTTTCTATTTAGCGATCTCCGAGCATGTAATGTGCTTTAAAAGCTTCTAATTGACTGGGTTTATGATAATAAAAGCCTTGAATATACTTAAAGCCAATGCTTTGTACTATATCTAACTGCTCCTTATTCTCAACCCCTTCAACAATTACTTTTAAATCGAGGTGTGCAGCCATGTCGTATATAGACTCTAATAGTGAGATAGCGTCCGTGTTTTCCTCAATATTATGGATAAATGCACGATCTATCTTTATCGCTCTAAATTTATGGTTTCGCAAAAAGTCTAACCCTGCGTAGCCTGTTCCAAAGTCATCCACAGAAAAGCTAGGGCCAAACAGCTCTATACGCTTTAAGTTTTTTTTGAGCTCGGCCACTTGCTCTAAATTAAATTTATGTTCTTCTGTAATCTCTAGTACTAAATGTTTAGCTGTTCGTGGATGCAGTTCCAAAATATGTTCGAGTTGAGTGATAAACTCAGGGACTAAAATAGAACAGCGACTAATGTTCATACTAACGTACCTGTTCGCAAAAAAAACGGGGTTAGATTCAATCATTTGAATACATTTCTTTAGTACCAGCGTGGTTAAATCATCTATTAATTGAAACTGTTCGGCGATTGGTATAAAGACCGCTGGCGAGATATAGCCAAGTTTACTATGTTTCCATCGAGATAACGCTTCACATCCTATAGGGCTGTTCGTTTTTGAATTTACAATAGCTTGAAAATAGACATCAATCGTTTCGCTTTCAATTGCATATTTTAAATCTCTTTGTAGCACCCTTACTTTCAGATATTTTAATGCAAACGGCGTTACTATAAAGGTGATTACTATTAACACTAAAAGTAAAACTAAATTATGAAATATATAATCAAGATAAATCTGACTCTGCTTTTCATACTTGATAATTAAAGGAAAATCCTTAGCTTGAAGGGTTATTCCATCTATCTGATCAGTGTTTTTAGCTAATAGAGCCTCGTTGAGCAATAGCTGATATTTGAGGTGTTGATTTTCCAGCGTTTTTGAAAAAATATCTAGTAAATGATGCTTAGGGCTAACAATACCAATGTACGTATCTTTATTTATATTGAAATAGTTAAATATACTTCGAATATTAATATAAGTTGGAGTACCAAGAGATAACCCTTCTTCTGGTAGCTTGCTAACGTTTAATAACTTGTAAAAGTTAAGGTTATTTTTACCTCGTATACTTTCACAATAAACAACACCATCCCCATTAAATAGCCCTATAGCGTCTATTGAATTTATGTGATAAACAGTTTCTCTCATCGCTTTTTTGAGGGACGAACATTCACTTTTTAGTATGGGTAATAAAACACGTTTTGTTTCTTCCCGTTGCTTTAAATAGAGATCATTACTTTGATTTAAGAACGCCAAGGCATTCTCTTTTATTGTGGAATTTACACTAGAGACATGGTATGCGGTATTACCCATAACGAGAACAACTGAAATTACACATGCAGTTTTAAAAGCATCAGGCTCTACTATTTGTTTAACTAATTCTTTAGTCTTACTTATAACTTTTGAAAACAACAATTTAACTCCAATATCCTTATTGACTTCATATTAATACGCATTAAAGATGAAACACAAGCGTGTTTCCTCATTATGCGAGTTAATTTAATAATAGCGTTTGCTGTTTTGTTTTTATTTTGTTAACCACAAGGATAAAACAAAGTAGTTAATTCTTAATTACTAATGTCGAGGTGTATAGATAGCTTAATAATTGTACTAGTTGATTGTGCCGTTACATTACTAATAACGATGACAAACATTGAAGGGGATAAGGTGTTTAACCATAAGCTAGTTTAGTAAATGGTCCATCAAATAAGTAGGTATTATAAAAAGCAACTATAAACAAATATTTGCTGACGTGGTTAAAAAGTCTTTGTGCTGAGCTTGTTTTGCGTACTCAAATTAGCAAAGAGAAAGAGCTTACAATAAGAATACGTAAAAATGATTGGTTCGAGCAGATATTATAAGCTTTATTAATTTGAGCAACCGTTCAAAGTAAGTTAAGCTCAAAACGATTAACTTACAAGTATCTTAAAATTATTGGGAGCAAACATGGCAACCACACTCGCATTTGACGTATACGGTACGCTTATCAACACTCACGGCGTGCTGTCTTTACTTGAAGATATGATAGGCAATAACGCGCAAAACTTTTCAAATACATGGCGCGAAAAACAATTAGAGTATTCGTTTAGGCGTGGGTTAATGCAAAACTATATTCCGTTTTCATTATGTACCAAACATGCTCTAGATTACGCGTGTTTAGCGCACAAAACGCAGCTTAGTGACGAACAGAGGCAGCAATTGCTTGAGCAGTATAAAATTTTACCCGCCTTTGACGATGTTAAAAAAGGCCTTGAGCAACTTAAAGCACAAAACTACCGATTGTTTGCATTTTCTAATGGCGCTGCGGATGCGGTAAATAAATTGCTCGAAACCGCCGGCATAAACACCTATTTTGAGGGCGTTGTAAGTGCCGACGATATGAAAACATTTAAGCCAAACCCAGGTGTTTACAGCCATTTCTTACGCGAAACAAATTCAACGGGCGCAAACACGTGGCTTATTTCGAGTAACCCGTTTGATATTACCGGCGCTATTTCACATGGTATGCGCGGAGCATGGATAAAACGCTCTGAGGATTCTATTTTTGATCCGTGGGAAATTCAGCCAACCACCGTAGCCACCGATCTAGTGGATTTAAAAAATAAGCTTGAAGATATCAATTAAGCTGCATTTTTACTGTTATATCCCTCTTTAGCACTTAAGGTTTAACCGAGTTGTAAAGGGGGCTTACTTCTTATAGTGGTACTGCCCACTTATAATACGTTAGCTTTTAGCTACCCTCTCTCATCTCTTATATTTAAACCATCGCACTATTTTACAAACTGTCATTATTTAGTACGCATTTTGGCACCTTCTAATAGCTCATTTTATACACTTTGTTAGTTTTAAAAGTAATTCCTTATAACTAATCAGTCACTCCTAATTGCGACAATAAACCTATATCTAACCCTTAATCATTATTGTAAATGCAAATTGTTACTATTAAGATCCTCACCCCCAATACAGGTACAACCAAGGAGCGAATATGTCACAATTACAATCGGCGCAGCTCAGCCCTGTCGAAAATAAAGCAATATTTGAGCAAAACGGGTTACCTCCTCAATTTAATCTCGATCAGTTTATTAACTACCAAATAGCGTCGTTGCAGGGGCTTTCGGCTGTACAACAAGCTATGGCTAAAGCGCAAAAGCCGTTTTCTGGCGTGTCTGTTAATACGCTTGCCGCCACTGTAAATGATGTAGATTTAGCCAAACCTCTTGCTGATTTTCCTGCAGTATTAAACGAGCTTAAAAGTGTGTATTTAGATCACGCAGTGTATTTTCATCATCCGCGTTATATGGCGCATTTAAATTGCCCTGTTACGTACCCTGCAGTTGTAGCAGAGCACATCATTGGCGCAATCAATACCTCGGTAGACACCTGGGATCAAAGCGCTGGCGCGACCCTTATTGAACAAAAATTAATAGATTGGAGCTGTGAAAAAGCAAAATTACCTAGCACTGCTGATGGTGTTTTTACCAGTGGTGGTACGCAATCGAACTTAATGGCCATGCTTGTTGCTCGCGAAGTCGCAGTGAGCCGCTATGCACCTAATCATGAAGTAAAACTGCAAGGCTTGCCTGAAGTAGCCTCACGTTTTCGTATTTATTGCTCTGAGGTTGCGCATTTTAGTATTCAAAAGGCAGCGGCATTACTGGGCCTTGGTTATAACGCGGTAGTGCCCGTGGCTACAAACAATAAAATGCAAATGGATATGGACGCACTTAACCACGCAATTGCGGATTCTAAAACTAAGGGCGATTTACCTATCGCTGTGGTAATTACCGCAGGTACAACCGATTTTGGCTCAATTGACCCTGTTGAAGACATAGCAAAACTTGCTAAAAAA
>NZ_DJHW01000087.1:0-15075 GCF_002433295.1 Pseudoalteromonas sp. UBA6610
CGGCAGTAACCAAAGTCTAGTTTTGCTAGTTTGCTAACTTCGCTTGGTACACCTTGGCGTTCACGTTCGGCTTGTACTTCTACTAGTACGTTTTCGCCAACAATACCTAAATCACAAACACCGTCCATTACTAAGCCCGGAATATCGTCATCGCGCACGCGTAGTACGTCAATTGGCATATTAGTTGAGTGTGCAATTAAGCGTTGCTCACGTAGGTTTAATTTAACACCTAGTTGCTTTAGTAAATCTTGACAATCTTTAGACAGGCGACCGCCTTTTTGGATGGCGATACGTAGACGATTTGTGTTACTCATTATTCATTTTCCTTTAATTTAAAAACTAAAAACCCCGAGGGGAACCTCAGGGCGAAAATGAATCAATGTGTTTTGAATCGCCAGAGGTTCCTTTTAGGAATAACCTCTCAGCGAAAGACCTGACAGGTTATTCCGGTGAATGGTGGTGATGATGTACTATTGTCAGGTTTAAGCGCATTTTTGTATCCTATTTTACTTACCGCTATTTAGTGAGCGTTAAGCTTTAATCTGTTTCAATAAATTTCGCATTCATAAAAACATAAACCGCCTAGCTTAGGCAAGTTTTTTTTTACCAAATTAAAGCATATCTTATAACTGCCGATAATATTGAGAGCTAAACAGTATTTTTAGTTGTTTTAATGTTTAAATTGTAGGCAAATTGGGCTTTATTGGTCAATTTATCTAATTTTTAATAAACAAGTTAAGGAGGGGGCTATGGATATAATGATCCCTTTTTTAGGGAAAATTTCGCGGTTAGAGCTTGAGCCTAAAAGTACATTTCATATTGCAGGTGTGCAAAATATGCCACAAGCGCAAAAAATTAAGCTTGAAAATGAAAAAAAGCAGACACTCAACAAAAAAAGATTAGCGCAGGCGCAGGGCAAAAAAAGTGCAAGTGCAGCTAATGAAAAAGCAATTACTGTAGATGATCAAGGGAATAAACATTTAGATACATGGGTATGATCTAAACCCTTAATAGCAAAAAGCCACGCACAACTTTTTACTATTAAGGATGTGTTTGCTAGCGTTTTTTAGCTTTAATAATGTAAAAGCTAAATATAAC
The DNA here is from genome assembly GCF_002433295.1 of Pseudoalteromonas sp. UBA6610. NCBI lineage: Bacteria > Pseudomonadati > Pseudomonadota > Gammaproteobacteria > Alteromonadales > Pseudoalteromonadaceae > Pseudoalteromonas > Pseudoalteromonas sp. UBA6610. Next base: position 1,099 of record NZ_DJHW01000087.1, read on the forward strand.
TACAACGGTAAGTTGCGCTATAAAGCCTTGCCACGTAGATTTTAAACCCAGTAGTGTAATGTCAAAGTTTATCGGCATTACACTAATCGCGACTAAATCAGCCTCTTGTAATGCAATGACAGCTTTACCCATTAATACAAAGGCAAGTGCAAATAATAAATAAGTTGTATAGGCAAAAAACTTAGCAATAGGTAACTTAATCGAATATTTAACTAACACCCATGCTATAAGCGCTAATAAACCCACACCCAGTGCAAAGCCCATCGCAACCGATGAATACTGTGCTTGCGAGCTTTGCGTTAATAACGACTGATAAAATAATACCGTTTCGAACACTTCACGATATACCGCTATAAACGAGAGGCCCGCGAGCCCCCATAGTGTGCCAGACTCTAATCGCGTATTAATATTTTGCTGAATATATGCCTGCCACTGCTGAGCACTGGTTTTACTGTGCATCCATACCCCAACATATAGCAAAATAATAGCTGCAAATAAGGCGCCTATCCCTTCCATTACTTCGCGGCTGGCACCACTTATTTGTATTAATGTTTGCGCTGCTGCCCATGTTAAACCACCTGCTATGAGGGCCATTACCCAGCCAATATGAACGTATTTAAGCGCATCCTGGCGTTTGGTTTTTATAAGCACCGTCATTAGCGCAATAACAACTAATAGTGCCTCTAGGCCTTCGCGCAGCAAAATAACTAAACTGGCTGATAGCAAGGCGCCATCGCTGAGTGTGGTGTCATTAAGTAGGTTGTTTGCTTTTGTTAATTGTGCAAGTACAGCATTAACTTGCGCACCGACAAGCTCGGTGTTTTTTTCATTTTTGAATGTGTTACGTAAGTTCATCAATTGTACTTCAATGTTTTTACGCAAGCTTTCATCGTATGCATTTAAGTTATTTTCTATCAGCTCAAAACCATCTAAATAGGCACTGATAGCCAGTTCGCTGGCTTTTGCATATTCACCATTAGCATGTGCATTTTGCGCTGCAATAAGTTGCGAGCGTGCAACGCTAAGTGGCTGAGCTTTGTTTTTAAATAAGTGTTCTGGATTACCGCGCAGCCACTTAATAAATTGAACTTGGGCAGGGGATTGTTTTTGTGAAAGCTGCGCAGGGTTAAGATTAATGATGTCTGAAGTGCTGATTGTCTGGTTATTGTGTTGCGGCTTAGTTATATCTTGAAAAGCTAAACTTCCTACATAAAAGGCGAGTGACCAACGTTGTTGCTCATTAAATTGGCTAAAAGCAACCATTGGCGTATCGTCTATGCCATTGGATACAGCTTCATATAATCCCATAATTGTGCGATTTGTGGCTCGCTCTTTATCCGTAAAGTTGGTGGGCTGTGGTATTAAACCTTTAGCAAGTGGTCCATCACCTTGTCCATTTATGCCATGGCACATAGAGCAGTTTTCTGAAAAAAGTGCCTTTGTTTGTTTTAGGGGTAATAAAGATGAAGGCAAAGAAAGCTGCGGCATAAATTCACGCAGAGACTGCCTAAGCTTTGAGCTGGCAGCACGAACACTTTGTACGCTTTGTTTATTTATAATGGCGTTATGTAAGGCGCCAGCTTGTATTTTTATATGACTGTATTGATTATTAGCACTGCTTAACTGTGTGGCTAGCGTGCTTATTAAATTTGCAAACTCAGACATTTCTTGAAATTCGTCTTTACTGACTACCTCGCCTTTTTGCACCGCGCCAACGTAATCAACCCCTACGTATTCTGCAAGTTGTGATATTTGTTTAATTTTAGCTTGCTCGGCAGGCGTAGAGGCAAAAGCAGAAAAACAAAAAAAAGTGAGTAAGAACAAAGGAAAGAGAAAAACGTGGCGACGTGTAATGCCATAAAATAACGAAAAAGCACTTGTATACTTACTGGACATAATTAGCCCTATAAAAAACATTTAAAATTAAAACTATTTTTATTACGCTTAAAATAAATAAAACCGTGCTAAAAATAATCCCCCATAAATAACTAACCCGCAGTGAATAGGCTGCGGGTTTAATAAAGAAAACTTAGTGACTTTGCTCGGCAGATTTAATACTACTTTGAATGAGAGGAGAGATAGTTAAACCTTGCACAATAATAGAAAATATAACCACAACATAGGTCACAATAACGATTAAATCATGCAGATCACTGCCTGATATAAATACTTGATCACGAGGAATAGCTGCAGCCATAGCTAATGCTAAACCGCCACGTAAACCACCCCAAGTTAAAATTTTAACGCTGTGTTTGTCGTAGTTTTTAAAGCGCTTAAATATTACAAATGGTGCACCAACACTAATAAAACGTGCTAATAAAATAGCAGGGATCATAACAAGGCCTAAGCCAATTTCACCCATTGTTACTGGCATAGTGACAATCAGCATACCAATAATCAAAAACAACAAAGCGTTTAAAAAGCTGTCGGTGGCGTGCCAAAAGTCTTTAATATAGCGCGTGTTTTCAGGCCCTGTGCGCTCGGTTGCTTTTGCGCGAGTAATATTACCTAAAATAATACCACTGGTTACCATGGCAAGCGCACCAGATATTTCCCATACATTGGCAGCGGCAAAACCCGCAGTTGGAATGGTTAAGGTTATTAATAGGCGTATATTTACATCTTTACAGTTAATAATTAAAAAGTGACCCACAAGGGCCATTGCTAAGCCAAACACGATCCCGCCTATGGCATCAACAAAAAACAGCTCTGCAATGTCGGCTGGGTTGGCATCGGTGCCAAAAAATGCAACAGAAAACAGCGTAGTAAAAATTACCAAACCAATACCATCGTTAAATAAAGACTCGCCTTCTACCTGTACCGAAATACCTTCAGGGGCGCGTAATTGTTTAATAATTGCCAGTACAGCAATTGGATCGGTTGGGCTTATTAAGGCGCCAAAAAGTAAACAATAAATAAAAGGGACGGGCCAGCCAAGTGCGGCAAAAATATAAAAACTTAAATAGCCAATTAAAAAAGTAGAGACTACGGTAGAGAACAAAACTAAAGCGGTTATTTCCCATCGTTGTTTACGCAGTGCCAACAGGTTAATTTCTAAAGCACCTGCAAATAACAAAAATCCAAGCATGCCTTTTAAAAGCAATTCATTAAAATTAATACTGGCTACAATTTGCGTCATTTCTAATGCAGTTGTATCGCCTAATAACTTAACTGAAATAATTAATAACAACGATATAACAACCGAGCCCGTTGTTATAGCAATCGTTGTTTGCATTTTAAGAACATACTGGTTTGCATAAGCAATAAAAATTGCGATAGCAGAGAGAAAACAAATGAGATACCAAGCATTCATTGGCTAACCTTAAATTTTTTTTAGAGAACAAAAAAGAGCGAATTAAACGAGCCGTATATTACTCCTGTGACTAGGCTGTGTCACAGTATTTATGGGGCTTTTAGCACTTTTTTTATGTCTTTAGGAGACATATAGTTAATGCAAATTTACTGGTGTTATTGCTTGTAATGAAGAGATTAACATGAGGTTGCCTAGGCAACGTAATGGCTGATTAATGCCGTTAATTTAATAAAGTAAACGCGGCTATTTTGCGGGTGTAATAGTGTAATTTAGTGTAAATATATGTATACAATTTGTATCTGTTTAAGGTTTTACTGATTTTGTGTGTTTTTTAACCTACTGTAATTTCTGTTGTTCTTACGTTTCCTAATACTTTACTTGTAAATTAAATGTTTAATTTTCATAACTCAAATTTGTAACATAAGCTTGATCCTCAATCGGGTACAAGTAGTTCCGGTTAATACAAATCCACTACAAACTAAATATTTTGACGGAGCGTAAACGTGAATTTATCAAAAATCACATTAGCAACTTTTGCTGCTTTAACCTTGGTTCAAGCAACAGATGCAGTAGCTGCGAACAAGAAATACCTAAATCAACAAACGGCTTTAAATAACATGATGCAATCAAATTCGGCATCCATTTTATTTACTAGCCCTAAAGACTTGATTGGGTTAAGTGTAAGGAACGAGTTAGTTGTATTAAAAGAGTTTATAAGTAATAACGGTGAAGTAACTCGCCGTTATCAGCAAACATATCAAGGTTTACCAGTAATTGGTGACACTTTAAGCCTTACATTTAAAAATGGCATGCTTAAAAAAGCCCATGGCGCTGCGGTGTACGATATTGAAGGCGATATAAACGATGTAAGCGCTAAATTATCTGTAAAACAAGCCATGCTTCAAAGCCAAAATGTAGGCATAGCTGCAAAAACTAAAGGCTTAAAAAAACACAATGAGAAATCAAGGTTAGCGATTTGGGTTGATCAACAAAGTAAGGCGCATTTGGTGTATGAAGTATCGTATGTAACCTACGGCAAATCGCCATCACGTCCTTATCAAATAATCGATGCTAATACCGGTGAGGTTTTGCTCAGCTACGATAACTTACAACATGCTGATGCTACGGGACCAGGGGGGAATCTCAAAACAGGTAAATACATTTACGGTACTGACTTTAGCAACCTAGATGTGTCTCAATCTGGTAACACCTGTGTTATGGATAATGCCAATGTAAGAACTATAAATCTCAATGGCGGCACAAGTGGCTCTGCTGCCCATTCATTTACTTGCCCTGAGAATACAGTAAAAGAGATAAATGGGGCTTATTCGCCGCTTAACGATGCTCATTATTTTGGTAACGTTATTTTTAATATGTATAACGACTGGGTGGGGTCGCCACCGCTAAGTTTTCAGTTAAAAATGCGCGTACATTATTCAAGTAATTATGAAAATGCATTTTGGGATGGCAGCGCAATGACCTTTGGCGATGGGCAAAGCACTTTTTACCCACTCGTAAGCCTTGATGTATCGGCGCATGAGGTAAGCCATGGCTTTACCGAACAGAATTCTGGCTTAATTTACAGCGGTAAGTCGGGTGGCTTAAATGAAGCTTTTTCTGATATGGCTGGTGAAGCGGCTGAGTATTACATGAAAGGCACTAACGATTGGTTAGTCGGGCAAGATATTTTTAAAGGCAATGGCGCGCTTCGCTATATGAATAACCCATCACAGGATGGACGCTCTATAGATAATCAAGGTAGTTATACCTCTGGCATGGATGTGCACTATAGCTCGGGTGTATTTAACAAAGCATTTTATAACCTTGCTACTACATCCGGCTGGGATACTAAAAAAGCATTTGTAGTCATGGCACGTGCGAATCAGCTTTATTGGAGTGCGAGTACAAATTGGGATTTAGCTGGTAACGGCGTTATGGACGCTGCGTGTGACTTAAATTACAACCCAAGCGATGTACAAGCTGCATTGGCGGCAGTGGGAGTTAGTTCAAACCTAAGTGCAGGGAGCGATTGCTCGAGCACGCCTGTGCCTACGGATGAGGCGTTAACAAATAAAGTGGCACGTACGGGGATCAGCGGCTCTGCAAAAGCGCAGATGTTTTTTACACTCGATGTACCAGCGGGGGCAACAGATCTTGAGTTTAATACCGCTGGTGGCTCGGGCGATGCAGATTTATATGTAATGTTTGGAAGTAAACCAACACTGAATACGTATGACTGTAAAAGTACCACCTCTTCAAGCACCGAAAACTGCAGTATTTCGAACGTTCAAGCAGGCACCTACTATGTAATGGTAGAAGCATGGAATGCTATAGCTGATGTATCGCTTACTGGGAGTTTTAACAATTCAACAGGAGGTGTCACACCGATTAACAGAACCGAGTCTAATATTAGTGTTTCAACTAATAGCTGGGCTCGATTTACTCAAGACTTAGGAGCGGGCTATAGTAGTTTAACCGTTACTATTTCTGGTGGAAGTGGCGATGCCGATCTTTATGTAAATTATGGTTCAGCGTCGAGTACGTCAACTTATTTGTGTAGACCTTATAAAAATGGCAACAGTGAAACGTGTTCGTTTGATAACCCACAATCAGGTACATGGTACCTAGATTTAAGAGGGTACAGTAATGCAAGCGGAGTAACACTGAGTGTGTCTGCTAATTAAACATTGATACCAGGGGCCTAGTGCCCCTTTTTTTAATTTTATGGATACCAGTATTGCCAATTATAAGGAATACCAATGAAACCTTTTAAACTACTAAGTGCACTGTGCTTATTTACTACAATGGGCGTTGTAGCTCAAAGTGAAACAAACAAAGTGTGGGTAAGCATAGATTCAACTGCAGCGGCACATTATGAGTATACCCAGCATGGATTAGTGCAAAGATTGCCCTTTGCACAGCGCTCAACAAGTGCGCTTGAAAATATAGACTTGGTGAATATACCTGCTGATCAGGTAAATAATCTAAGCGAATTTATGCACCACAATTATAATCGGTGCGGTGGGTTTGTGGCACATGATTCATGGCAAGAGGCGAGCAGTTACGCAACACAATTAGCCGCGGCGCATACTATACAAAATACATTAGCATTTAGTTATTCTATTGATAACGAACAAACAGTACAAAATTTAATGTCATCAATTAGCACCGTTAACCTCGATAGCACTGTTAACTCTTTAACCAGTTTTAATAATCGTTATTACACCTCACAAACAGGGATAGATGCTGCAAATTGGTTAAACACATATTGGCAACAAATAGCGCAAAGTCGCAGTGATATTAGCATTGCAACTTACCCGCATAATTGGGCGCAATCGTCGGTTATAGTGACAATTGAAGGCAATGAAAAAGCAGATGAAATTGTTATTATTGGCGGCCACCTTGATTCGATAAATCAGTCAAACCCAAGCAATGGACGCTCACCTGGTGCTGATGATAACGCCTCAGGCATTGCTGTGCTATCAGAGGCGCTGCGCGCGATTGTACAAACTAATTACAAACCACAGCGTACGATTCAAATTATGGCGTTTGCAGCGGAAGAAGTTGGCCTTAAAGGTTCAAGTGATATTGCAAGCAGCTACCAATCGCAGGGTAAAAATGTAGTGGGCATGGTGCAGTTTGATATGACAGGCAATAATGGCAGCCTTGAAGATATAGTTATGATGACTGATTACACTAACAATGCACAAAATCAGTTTTTAGCAGCGCTTTTAGATACCTACTTACCGCAATTAAATTATGGATTTGATCAGTGTGGTTATGGTTGTTCTGATCATGCGTCATGGTATCAGCAAGGGTTTGCAGCCTCTATGCCTTTTGAATCAAAAATGGGCGATATAAACCCGCTTATTCACACCCAAAACGATAACCAGTTTGATGCTCAACATGCCAGTAAATTCGCCAAGTTGGCAGTAAGTTATGTTGCCGAAATGGCTAAAAATGCCGGCGATACCGCGCCTCCTACTAATAACCAATTAACCAATGGGCAAACACTTAGTGGGATCACAGGGGTTGCAAAAGAGCAGTTTATTTACACATTAGCTGTGCCACAAAGTGCGAGCAATTTAAATTTTATTACGACTGGGGGCACAGGCGATGCAGACTTATATGTACGCTACAATCAAGCACCTACGCTGAACGATTATGATTGTAAAAGCACTACCTCAAGTAGTAATGAACGTTGCGATATTAATCCCTCTAGTGAAGGAGTTTACTATGTGATGGTACACGCATGGAATGCGATAGAAAATGTATCCCTAACCGGAAGTTACAATGAAGGGGGGAGTATTGAGCCTATCAATCGGAGCATTACAAACATAAATGTTTCTGCTGGGAGCTGGCAGCGCTTTAGCCAAAGTTTAAATACGCAGTACGCATCATTAGATATAACAATGTCTGGTGGCAGTGGCGATGCTGATTTATATGTAAACTTTGGCACTCCTTCTAGTGATTCTGAGTACTTGTGCAGGCCATATAAAAATGGCAATAGCGAAACCTGTTCGTTTTCTGCGCCACAAACAGGTAATTGGTATATCGATTTAAAAGGGTATAGCAATGCCAGCAATGTCACGTTATCAATAAATGCACAATAACGTGTAAAGGGGTGTGAGCCCCTTTACAAAATTCTAATTTCAATTGGCTTGCCCTTATAGCCAGGCTTACGTAAAATCTCGCTATTATTTTTTGTAAAGTGACTGGTATTATCAAACAGCTGTTTAGTGCAACCGGGCCGTTAGCGTTATCTTTAGATGGATACACGCCTCGCCAACCTCAAATTGATATGGCCGTTGCCGTTAACGATGCATTAAAAAATAGCACGCAGTTAGTGGTTGAAGCGGGCACTGGTACAGGTAAAACGTTTGCCTATTTAGCGCCTGCCCTTAAATCTAAGGGTAAAACAATTATCTCAACAGGCTCTAAGGCCTTGCAAGAGCAGTTATACCACCGCGATTTACCTCAGCTAGTAAAAGCACTTAATGCATCTAAAAAAACCGCATTATTAAAAGGGCGCGCTAATTATCTGTGCACTTATAGGCTAAATCAACATGTAGCCCATGTACCAACAGACGATCCTGATGTAATGCATCAACTTGCTATGGTTGCAAAATTTGCCAGTGAAACACACTCGGGTGATTTAGCTGATTGTATTGGTATTGAAGAAGATGCCAAGGTACTGCCTTATGTTAATTCGACAGCCGATAATTGTTTAGGCAAAGAGTGTCCAGACTTTCAATCATGTTATATACGCAAAGCGCGTTTGAATGCAGCCGAAGCGGATGTAGTGGTTATAAACCATCATTTATTTTTTGCTGATATGGCAGTAAAAGACTCCGGTTTTGCCGAACTTATGCCCACCGCCGACGCTTATATTTTTGACGAAGCACACCAGCTTAGCGAAATTGCCAGTGACTACTTTGGTGAAAGTATTAGCACTAAAAAGCTGGTGGATTTAATTAACGATTTACGCGCTATTTACCGTGCAGAAATTCCCGATATGCTGCAGCTTGGCAAAAGCCTTAATAAGCTAGAAACCAGTGTGGCTGATTTACGTTTACAGTTTGGTGTAGATGGTAGCCGAGGAGATTGGCGCGAAAAGCTCAGTGATAAATTAATTTGCGCAGCGCTGCATCGGGTAATTAGCGATTTAGACTTTGTTTATCAGGTATTAAAACTGTGCCTAGAGCGAAGTGATAAAATAGAGCACCCGTTTGAGCGCACTTTAGCGTTTAAAGGTCATTTAGAGCGTGTTTTTGATACTGCACAAACGGGCTTTAGCTATTGGTACGAAACCACGCGGCGCTATTTAACGGTTAATATTACGCCCCTTAATGTCTCTGCTAAATTTGCTCAAATGATGAAAGACACCGGCGCAGGGTTTGTATTTACCTCAGCCACGTTATCGGTTGATAATAAGCTCGATCACTTTAATGCAAGCTTAGGTATTACTCCTGCGCAAAGTATGATGGTTGATAGCCCCTTTGATTATCCTAATCAGGCGCTTTTATGCTTACCACGATATTTGCCAGAATCGCATGCAGAGAATATGCCTCATGCAATTATAAAATTAACCCTAGAGCTGATTAAATCGGCTAAAGGGCGTTGCTTTGTGCTGTTTACAAGTTACCGAATGATGCATTTGGTGGCTGAGGGTTTAACCACACAAATGGACTACCCAGTTTATATGCAAGGGCAAATGTCTAAGCGTATAATACTGGAAAAATTTACGCGCCATGGTAATGCGGTATTGTTAGGTACTGCCTCGTTCTGGGAAGGGGTTGATGTACGTGGTAGCACGCTAAGCTGTGTTATTATTGACAAGTTACCTTTTGCAGCACCGGATGACCCATTACTGCAAGCCAAAATGCAAGATTGCCAAATGCAAGGCAAAGACCCGTTTGCTCATATACAGTTACCGCAAGCTGTTATAGCGCTCAAGCAGGGCGTGGGGCGTTTAATACGAGATAACAAAGATAAAGGCGTGCTGGTTATTTGCGACAACCGATTAGTAACGCGCCAATATGGCCAAGTATTTTTAAAAAGCTTACCGCCGATGCGCCGCACGCGAAGCTTAGAAGATGCAAACACATTTTTAAAACACATTAACTAGAGTACTAAAATGATTAAAAGTAATATTCTTGCCCTAGACGCCTCAACCGAAGCGTTATCTATAGTTTTACACTTTGAGGGCCAAACATTTCATCATTTTGAAGAATGCCCACAGCAACATAGTCAAAAAATACTCCCTTTAGTTGATGAGCTTCTTAATAAAGCACAGTGTAAATTAAAAGACTTAGACGTTATTGGCTTTGGCCAAGGGCCAGGTAGCTTTACCGGTGTACGCATTAGTGTTGCTATTGCACAAGGGTTAGCTTATTCAGCCAATTTACCATTAGTGGGCGTATCAACCTTGGCAATTATGGCCCAGCAAGCGTACGAACAAACGCAGGCACCAGTAGTGTATTCAGCTATAGATGCGCGCATGGGAGAAATTTATTTTGCCCAATACCAGGTAAATAACGCACGCATGGAGTTGGTAAATGAAGAGTGTGTTATAAAACCTGATTTATTAAGCAAAGAGCACATAAGCAGTGAAGATTTACACGCGATTGCCGTTGGCACGGGATTTAAAAGTTACCCTGATGCACTTAAAAACGTTAGCAATATAACCATAAATACAGCCATTACTTTGCCAGATGCTCGCTATATGCTTAGCCATGTAGACACGGGCTTTTTGAAGGGCGAGGTTGTTAAAGCAAGTGATGCGCAACCTAAATATGTGCGCGATACAGTAACATGGAAAAAACTACCGGGTCGCGAATAAGCACAAGAGTTGCAAATTGGGTGTTTTTAAATCATAATTTTTAATATGTTTATTGTTGGAAGTTATCTATGACTTTGCCAATTGGCGCTGGTTTTTTTACTGGAGATATTCCTGCAAAGGTTACCTCTACAAAAATTTTACCCTCTAAACCACAAGGTTTAGCGGATGATAGCGCCAGTCAAAAAACAAACACAGATTATGTAAAAACTAGTAAAGCGGGTGTAGAGCTTGCTAATCAATACTTTAGTCAAAACACTAGTAACGCAAAGTACAGCCAAACTATTTATGACCAACCAAGCCCAACGGTGAGTAAAGCAATTTCAACATATACTGAATTTGCAAATTTAGAGCGTCGCGCCGAAGTACAAGATTTAATAGGCGTCGATATATACGCTTAGCCCCAGTAACAGTAAAAAATAAAAAGCCCGAACACAGGTTCGGGCTTTTTGCGTAAGCTTATGGCTACTGTTTAATAAAGCCAATTAGTTTATCGGCAATATCTGTATTATTTTGAGCACCGTTAAAGTGTTCACTGCCTTTACCGTAGGCAAATACTTGTACATCTACAGCGGTGTGTCCGCCTGTTGTCCAACCAGTAAAGCTGGCATCACTAATAATACTTTTAATGGCTAAATTAAGCGCTGTTTCGCCCATTTTTTTCGCTTGTTCAAGTTTTACTTTATTAGCCGGTGTATATTCAATACCTGTGTTGGCGCGCCAAATAGGCTCTAGGTCATCAGCAGCGAGTAATTGCTTTGTTAGCTCAACGGCTGTTGCTTTAACGCCTTTAATAACTTCTGTATCCCACTTATATTGTCCGTGCGCACCGAGGGTTAACCCACCAGTTGAATGATCTGCAGTAACCACTAATAAAGTATCAGGGTTTTTATCAATATAGGCTTTTGCTTTTTCAATCGACTGTGCAAAGTCATCCATTTCGGCCATGGCACAGGCTACATCGTTAGCATGTCCACACCAATCAATTTGGCTGCCTTCAATCATGACAAAAAAGCCGTCTTTATTTTGGCCGTCGAGTAAATCAAATGCTTTAGCTGTTAGTTGCGTTAAGTGGTTTGAATTAGCATCAAGCGCAAACGGCAGGCCCATTGGGGCGTATAAGCCAAGTGCCGGTACTTGCGTAATCTGACCAAGGTTTTTTATATCATCGCTATATTGATAACCAGCTGCTTTAAATTCATCAACGAGGTTACGGTCTTCTCTAATAAAATACTGCGTACCGCCGCCTAGCATTAAATCAACAGGGAGTTTACCGGCAATTTTGTTATCTATGTATTCATTAGCAATGGCATCGTAATTTCGACGTGATTCGTTATGTGTAGCAAAACTAGCTGGGGTGGCATGGTTAATTTGCGAGGTAGCGACTAATGCCGTTGTCATACCGCGTTCTTTTGCTATTTCTAGCATGGTTTTAACAGGCTTTTTGTCTGTATCGACTGCAATAGCACCATTATAACTTTTGTGGCCGCTACTCAGTGCGGTTGCACCTGCAGCACTGTCGGTAACATAAGTGTGATCGTCAGGGTAAGTACGCGCCATGCCTGTTAAAATAGTATCAAATACGGTTGTTTCAATCTGCTTGGTGGTTGGATCATCTTTAAAATAACGATAAGCGGTTGTATAGGCAGGACCCATCCCGTCACCAATCATATAAATTACATTTTTAGGTGCATCGCTTGCATAAACACTGGTAGATGCACATAAAAGCGCTAATAAGCTAAGTTGGTTTTTCATTTTTATCCCTATGAATGTGCTGTTTAAATAGCACCACAATTGTATATGGTTACGGCGTGTTGAATTTGCAGCATAAATACCAAACATGTGCTGCCCAAAAATTCTTTCTAAGGCGATTAAGTTTTTTGCTAGGTTTTTACTCAGCCCACAAGGTTACAAACCTCGTAACAGGATTTAACCGCCCGTAGATTGAACAAATTTCAATCCACAAAGTTCAATACGCCCTCGTATAATAATGAAATGAAGTAAGAATAAAAAGCAAAGTATATAAACAGGTTTGGCTAATTGTCACTAAAACAATACAGCCATTTTTTTAGGTTATGTTAATTATAATGTAATGAATATAGTGGTATACATTACCTACCTGAAGAGTATTTAAGCTCTGTTTGTAATTATTTATTGAATTAATGAAACTTAAAATATTTTAAGTTGTTGAAATTAAATACATAATTTAAATTCAAAAGTTAACCTTACAAATAAAGTGGTCTTTATAAATATAAAAAATATAAAAACTTTTGGTATTAGAGGTCTGACAACTAGTATGTTATAAATAATGTCGCACGTTAAAAAGAGGTGTCTGTTGCAGCCATTTGAAATAAAAACAAGAAATATAACATTGCGTGGCTTACAAAAAGGCACTGGCGATGAGCTGGTTATAGCCTTGCATGGGTGGCTAGATAACAGTAATAGTTTTACACCTATGTTGGATAAGGTTAATCCGCAGCATACTTGGTATTGTGTTGACTTTGCTGGGCATGGGCTATCTGATTGGCGTGCACAGGACGCTCATTATTATTTTGTTGATTATATTGACGATGTGTACCAACTTATAAAGAGCTTAGGGGCAAAAAAGGTACATTTAGTCGGCCATTCAATGGGCGCAATGGTGGCGGGTTTATTTGCAAGTTGTTTTAGTGAGTATGTGCATTCAGTTACCTTTATTGAAGGGATTGGCTGTGTTACAACCCCCAGTGATGAAGTATGTGAGCAATTAAAAGGGGCGATACTGAACAGAGAGCGCGCCTACAATAAAAAAAAGCGCGTTTATAAATCGCAATCAGCGATTATTGAAGCGCGTGCAAATACAACAGATTTAAATAACGAACTGATCACCTTATTGATGAGTCGTAATATTAAGCAAAGTGAACTAGGGTATGAGTTAACAACAGACCCTAAGCTTAAAAATCACTCAGGTTTTAGGTTTGATGAAGCGCAATGTATTGGTGCAATAAAACAATTAATTGCACCAAGCCAATTAATTTTAGGTAACCAAGGTTATTCGTTTGTAAAACAAAATTTGGCCAAGTATATTAGCTATTACAACAACTTGAAGGTAATTAATGTAGATGGCGGGCATCATTGCCATATGCAAAGCAGTGGGTTATGTTTTGAGCATATTCAAGCCTTTATGCTGCAAAATGGTGCATGTTAATTGTAAATTAGCGCCAAATGTGGGATTATTTCTGCATTAGAGTATTTGCTCAATTGTTAAAGTGCCTTTCTTTTATTAAAGATAATAAAAAAAAAAATAAAAAAAAAAGAAAAAAAAGGGAAAAAAAAAGAGTAAAAA
>NZ_DJHW01000038.1:0-44073 GCF_002433295.1 Pseudoalteromonas sp. UBA6610
AGGTCACTTCGGTGGCCTTTTTTATTGCCTGAAAAAAAGTGATTAGTTTTTAGCTATCAACTTTTAGCTGCTTGGCGTTAATGTAAATAATGTTGTTTGGCTTGGCTTTACAAAGCCCGAGTAGAAGTGGTCACTGATGTGTAAGGGGGTTTATTGAGTGAATAACTATCGACACTTACATGGTATTAGCCTAAGCTAAAAATGGCTTAAATTTACAACAGGAAATGGGCGATGAATAATAAAAATAATTATCCGCAAGGTATATTTTGCTGGGCTGAACTGTGTACTCATAATTGGCAAGACGGGAAAGCTTTTTATACCTCGTTGTTTGAGTGGGGAAATGACGATCAGCCCATTGGCGATGATGAGTATTACACTATGCTACAAAAGCAAGGTGACGATATTGCTGCCATGTATCAAATGCCTAAAGAGCAAGTGGTCTCTACGCCTAGCTACTGGCTTACCTATATTGCCGTAGATGATGTTGATGCATGTGCAATTAAGGCGCAAGAGCTCGGTGCGCAAATTATAGCAGGCCCTCACAATGTTATGGATGCAGGGCGTATGTTAATGCTTAAAGACCCCGCGGGTGCCACGGTGGCATTGTGGCAAGGTAAAGAGCATATAGGATGTAAGCGTCCTTGTGAGCTCAACACGCCTTATTGGCATGAAATGGCAACGCGCGATAGTGAAACAAGCCGACATTTTTACTGTGAACTACTGGGGTGGAAAAGTGAAACAAAGCCTATGGAAGGTATGGATTACACCTTGTTTTTAGTTGCAGGTAAGCCGGTAGCAGGCATGCTACAAATGACTGATGAGTGGCCACAAGACGTACCCCCCCATTGGATGATTTACTTCGCCGTGGATAACTGCGATAGCTATGTAAAAAAAGCGGCGACTCTTGGAGGGCAAGTATGTGTACCTGCTACAGATATTCCTGATGTAGGGCGTTTTAGTGTTATTTGCGACCCTCAAGGGGCTGTATTTTCTATTATCGAATCGGCAATGGATGATATTAAAGCTTAGTCATTAACAGCGCTTAAGGCTAAATTTTAGACTTTAGAGTGGTTATTTAGGCGCAGTAATTATGTGCTTTTTTGCTATAATGGCGGGTAATTACACCGTCAGTCAGCAAGAGAGCACAATGGAATTTGAACAAGATAGTAAATTAACCTTACCGTTATTTATTTTAAATGAGTCGCTTAGTGAGCGAGATGTAGAAAAGCCCGATTTAGACATTTCATTTGCTCTTGATGATGAGCTACTGACGCAGATATGCCAAAACCCAGCACCTGATAGCAGTATCGCTATTAGTTTAAAAGAGTATGAGCTTGCGCCGCATAGCAGCGAATTTAATGCGTTGTTAAACCAAGAGCACGATGCACAAATAACGCTGACCCACGGGCCACTGTTAAGTGTGGTGTTAAATACCCACGACAACCAAACTTTTGTCTCTCCACAAATGGATATGATGCCAACCTTCGACCTGGGTGATGAGGACGAAGAATGAAAAAAATTCTGATCAGTACATTCGTCCTTATTATCCTCAGCGGGTGTGCTTATTTAGGCAATGCTCACTACAACGACTTATTTGGTGATGAACAAACGCAGCAGCGTATAGTGCCGCATGATACAGGTGCTGGTGCCGAGTTTTTGCAAGAAGTAAAACCTGTGCTAGATACACGCTGTGTAGTATGCCATGGCTGTTATGATGCGCCTTGTCAGCTAAAGCTTTCGTCCCCTGAAGGGATAGATAGAGGGCTAAGCAAAGAGCTTGTTTATGATGGTACACGGCTATTAGCCACTACACCAAGCCGGTTGTTATTTGATGCAACCAGCACTGAGCAATGGCGTAAAAAGGGCTTTACTCCGGTACTTAACGAACGTGACCAAAACCCAGAAGCAAACCTTGCCGGTGGGGTGTTATTTAATTCATTAGTGCTTAAGCAAAGCGCACCCTTACCAGAGAATGAAATTCTTGATGACGAATTTGACTTTTCACTTAGCCGCTCTCAAACGTGCGCCACTATGGGAGAATTCGATCGTTTAGCTGCAGAGCAGCCTCATGGCGGTATGCCTTACGGTTTACCGGGCGTGTCTAGCCAGGAATTTTATCATTTACAAAAATGGCTTAAAGACGGTGGAAAAATGGCGCATATTAAACCGCCCACCAAAGCCGAGCTAACAAACGTTAAAAACTGGGAAGCGTTTTTAAATCAAGACAGCTTAAAATACCAATTAGCCGCACGTTATATTTACGAGCATTGGTTTTTAGCCCATATTTATTTTGGTTCTGATAAACCACAGAGCTTTTTTAAACTGGTTCGTTCAAGTACGCCGCCAGGCGAAGAAATTAAGCTAATTAATACGCGCCGACCATACGATGACCCTAAAGTGAGTCGTGTGTATTACCGTTTACTACAGGATCGCTCAACTGTTTTATCAAAAACACATTTACCGCTAAAGCTTGATGATGCAAAGCTTGCACGTATTTATGAGCAATTTATAGCTCCCGATTATACGGTTACTAAAATGCCAAGTTATAAGAGCGAGGCGGCATCTAATCCTTTTAAAACGTTTGAAGTAATTCCTATTAATTCTAAGTATCAATTTATGCTTGATGAAGCTGAGCTAATTATTATGGGCTTTATTAAGGGCCCTGTATGCCGCGGCCAAATTGCACTTAATGTGATTAACGATCATTTTTGGGTTGCCTTTGCAGACCCTGAAAAAGTCGCGACTCCAGCAGTGGAAGATATGTTGCTTCAGCACGAAGAAGCCCTTGAATTACCTGCAGCAGAAGAAAGCAATGCATTGCCTATCTCTAGCTGGGTTAAATACTCAGTGCGTGAGAAAAAATACTTACAAGCCAAAGTTGAACTGGCTAACGAGATGTTTAAAAACGGAGAGCATTTAACAACCGACCTATTGTGGAAAGGTGAAGGCCATAACAAAAATGCAGCGCTTACAATATTTCGCCATTTTGATAGTGCCACGGTAGTGAAAGGCTTTATTGGTCAAGAGCCTAAAACTATGTGGGTATTAGATTATGCGCTATTTGAGCGTATTCATTACTTACTTGTTGCAGGCTTTGATGTATACGGAAATATCGGCCACCAATTAGTGACCCGCTTATACATGGACTTTTTACGTTTAGAGGGTGAGCAAAACTTTTTGGCTTTATTACCTGAAGCGAAGCGCCATCAAATTAAAAAAAGCTGGTATAGAAAGTCTCCGCCAAGCTTATCTAAGTTTTTTAAAAACAACCGAGAGTTTAGCCAACCTAGCGGTATTGAATATAAAACGGATGACCCACAACACGAGCTGTATGGGTTAGTTAAGCAAACTTTAGCGCCAGTACTGAGTGAGCACTACGACTACACAAAAGTACCCACGCCATTAAATGCACTGAACAATATGCCAGCTAAGGCTATAAATTTATTACCGCAGTTATCGTATATTTTGGTTAAGCAAGACGATGCTTCACATAAAGCTTATACGCTTATTCATCACAACGCGCATTACAATATTTCCAGCTTATTAAATGAAGATGGGCAGCGCGCTTATGATGAAGATACCGCCACCCTAGTGCCAGGCTTTATTGGTGATTACCCTGCGGCTATTTGGTATTTAAATGATCAAAATGAAGTGGGTGAATTTGCACAGCTATTACCTATGATGCAAATTGAAGCAGATTATGCTGCAATAAAAGTAAAATTTGGTATTCGTCGCTCACATCCAGAGTTTTGGAAATACAGCGACATAATGCACCAAGTAGCTAAAGAGTATCGCGGCGTTGAATTTGGTATGTTTGACTACAACCGATTAGAAAATCGCTAACTGGTAATTACAAAAGTGTCGCAAGTATTGCCCTTTTTGCCTAACACTTAATACATTTAGCCCAGTCATGTTACTGGGCTTTTTATTTATATAATTACTAAAGCTGATGTTGAGTTTTCTATATATAGGCTACACTTAAAATAAAAAAGCGGCCTTGTATGTTTAAAATTATTGCCAATGTAAGACAGCGTTACCGATGGGCGCTTATTGCTATTGCTCTGTTAATAAGTGGCTCAGCATTGTTGCTGCAGTATGGCTTTTCTGTACAAAAGTACGATGCCAAAATTATTAATATGGCAGGTAAGCAGCGCATGCTCTCGCAAAAAATTGCTTGGCATAGCAATGCACTTCTTTCATCACGAATCGATATTGCTACCCATACCAATTCCCTCGAACACTCTCTCGCACAATTTAAAACAGCTCATGAGGTATTACTTACTAAGCAAGGTAGTAGTTACCGTTATTTAACGCCAGAATTAGTAAAGTTATACTTTGCTGAGCCAGCTAATCTAGATAGCGAAGTGAATGAATTTATTGCCCAAGCTAGTTGGCTGCTGTACCAAAAAGGCGAGGTAGACACACAGGTGCTCAACGTAGCACATGTAGAAAACCTGCTAGCTAAGCTTGACCGCGCGGTTACTTTATTTGAGCAACATGCAGTAAAAAAAGTTAACCGCGTGTCTAATTTAGAATTGCTGTGCTGGTTAGTCGCCATGGTGTTATTGCTCGTTGAGCTAAGATTTGTGTTTATGCCGATGGAAAAAGAGGTGGAACGCACCTTAACAGCTCTTCAAAAACAAAAGGACTTTGTAGCGCAAATGAGCCAAAACAAAGAGCACTTTATTGCCAGAGCAAGCCACGAATTTAGAACACCGTTACAAGGATTAATTACGTCGATTGATGAGCTAACCATCGATTCCGAGCAGCAAAATATTAAAACGCAAGCAAGCTACTGCGCCCTTAGACTTCTATCTATGCTTGATGAGCTACAAGACCTACAAGCACTAAGCACAGGAAAGTGGGCGCCAATTCTTAAAAACGAAAACCTTTTAGAATCCATAAACAAAGTGGTGTTGGCGTATGAGTATGCAGCGCAGCAAAAAGGGCTAACATTAATCACTCATTTTGATGAGTCTCTTAATTGTTTTTGTAAGTTAGATCATCAGCGCTTACAGCATGTATTAACCGAGCTAATTAGCAATGCAATAAAGTTTACCGACAAGGGCGAGGTTGAAGTTGCTGCAAACATGCAAAACTCGCAATTACAATTAACCGTTAATGATAGTGGGTGTGGTTTTTCTAGCGAAATAACAGAACTAGAGTTTGACTCATTTAAACAAACTAACCACTTTCAAGGCCTAAGAACGGGATTAACACGGGCGCAGTATGTTGTTAAAGCGCTGCATGGTTCGCTTTCATTTAAAAACAACGCAGCGAGTGGCGCTCATGTTACGCTTAACTTGCCGATTGAAATTACTAACCAGCAAACAGAAAGAGAAGTCGAAAAAAAGCTTTTTTGCCTTGTGGTTGAAGACAACGAATTAAACACCTTGTTACTCACACGTATTTTGGCAACGTTAGGTGTGGACTATGAATGCGTTGTAAATGGCCTAGAAGCCTGCGAAAAGGTAGGTAAGGCTCACTATGATGTGGTGTTTATGGATTTAAATATGCCGGTCATGGATGGCTTTGAAGCGACTAAAAAAATACGCAAAGAGCTAAATAAAACCATGCCCATAATCGTTGTTACAGCAAATACCTCAGCCGAAGACATGGACTTGATTTATGAATATGGCGCGAGTGAGCATATTCATAAACCCATAAGTAAGCAGGCAGTGGCTGATGCATTAGTAAATGTGTGCATAGCTAATGAAATAAATTAATACGCAATTAAATACGCTTGCTAAAGCAATTTACTATACGTTAAGTTGTTTATTTAGCTTATGGTGAAGGCAGTATTGTGCAAAGTATTGTATTTGAACAATTTAGTGGTTATTTAAAAGGGCAAGGTAAAAGCCGTTTCACAATTAATGACTTAAGTTGGCAAGTGAATGCTGGTGAGCACTGGCTATTATTAGGCGCTAATGGCGCAGGTAAATCGGCATTGAGCGCCGCATTAACGGGTGAAGCTAAGCAGCAAAGTGGTACTTTTAAAAGTACCTTTAATAGCACGCAGCTTGTGTCATCTGATGTGCAAAAGCAGTTAATCAAAAACGAAATTGAGCATGAACATCACAGCTTAGTAAAAGATTTTATCTTCCCTCAAAATAGTAGCTACAATCATGAGCTACGTACAAAACTAATAGATGCCTTTAATTACAGCGCCCTTTTAGAGAGGCATTTTAGAGATCTCTCTACCGGCGAAACCCGTAAACTCCTACTTATAAATGCGCTAAGTAGTCATGCTGATTTAGTGGTACTAGATGAGCCATATGATGGCTTAGATAAACATTCGTGTGAGGTGCTAAACACTTTATTAGAAACACTTAGCTCAACAATTAACTTTGTGTTTGTGTTAAATAGGCTTGATGAAATCCCACCGTTTATTACTCATTACGCTTATGTAAATCAGGGGCAGTTGCAGCATGTACTTAATAATCCAAACGCAGAGCAGCGTGCTGACTTGCTTAAACTACTGCATTTAACCCATACCGCTTTAGAAATACCTCAACCGGATGACTCCCAAGGCCGTGCAGAGTATACCGCCGATACATTGGTTAAGCTTAGTAATACAAAGGTTAGCTACGCTGGGGTTGATGTATTTAAAAATCTCAATTGGCAAATTAATAAACATCACCACTGGCAATTGAGTGGTAAAAATGGCTCAGGTAAAACCTGCTTATTAAATTTAATAACTGGCGATAACCCTCAATGCTACAGCAATGATATTCAGGTATTTGGTTTTAAACGCGGAAGCGGTGAAAGTATTTGGGATATAAAACAGCATATTGGCTATATATCAAATGCACTGCATATGGATTATCGAGTAAGTATATCGGCATTGAATACGGTTATTTCTGGGTTTTACGACAGCATTGGCTTATATCAAAAGCCAACAGAGTCACAGGTAAATACAGCTAAGCAATGGTTAGCGCTGATTGGGTTAGGCGATAAACAAAATAGCTCATTTACGCAACTTTCATACGGCGATCAGCGCATGCTGTTAATAGTGCGTGCTATGGTAAAACACCCCACGTTACTTATTTTAGATGAACCTTGTTTGGGGCTTGATGAAGCAAATAGACAGCGAGTACTAATATTAATAGAGAAAATTTGTGCCGCAAATACCAGCACTGTAATTTATGTAAATCACCATGCGGCAGACAAAATTAAAGGGATTGAGCATTACTTAAAAATGGAAGATTTTAATTAAAGGCTGGGCTGAATATGCCCAACCTTTAACGCCACGTTATAGGCGAGTAATGGTAAAGCCTGCATCAGTTAACTGTTTAATTAAACCATGCTGCTCCGGTAAGTGCAGCGCGCCTACAGCAATAAATAGCTTTTCGTTAGTTAAGCGAGGCACTAATTGCTCCACCCATTTATTATTACGATTAACTAGCATAACTTGCTCGCTTATTTCACCGTAGTTACTCTCGTCAAAACTCATGTTGTAGTATTCAGTCAGCGTATCCATATCACCATTTTTCCAGGCGTTTACTAACTTAATAAAATAAGTATTAATATCGGCAAGCTGTTCAAACGTTTCTTCAATCATTTCATTACTGAGCAAAGCCATGCCATCAAACATTTGCAGTTGTTGCTCTAGCGTTTCTAACTCTCCAATCGTGATATTTTGCTTTTTAGCGTAAGCAAGTACTTGCTTGTCTATGCCTGTTTGGTCAGAAAACCCTGCATTTTGAAATTCAATCTGCATCATGGTTACCATTACAGCCCAAGGTTTGAGGCCATTAAACATAGCTATATCAATCGATTTTTTAGCAAAGTAGTCTTTAAGCTTATTGTAGTTTTGTTTTGAGAGTTCTGTTTGTAATGTTTTGCCATCTTTAAGCATCATAAAGGGCATTGAACGCTGCTGCATTTGCAAAGGCGTGAGTTTACTAATATCTACTTCAACAACAACTTGCTCGCTTTGATCTATAGCTTTAGTTACTTTTTCTGGTAAGCCTTTCATGCTGGCATCGCCTACGTGAACCGTGCCAAACAAGTAAGAGCTAGTACCGTTTTTTTCTACTTTAAATAATGCCGGTGCCGCGACACTATTAAAACTAGTTGCTATAAAAAGTGCCAGTATAAAAAACTGACTAATTCGAGAGAGGGCTTGCATGGTTTGTCCTTAAATCTAATTGAGTTGCCTAAATACTAGCTTAAATTAAAGCGCTTTAATAAACCTATTTGGTTATATTAAACACTTTTAAATGCGCTTATGAGTTTAGTTGCACTAGGGCACCTTGTTTAAATTGGGTGAATGTAATTGAGTGGTGCGTAATAGGGCTCGCGGAGTAAACCTGCCTAATTAGCAAAGTTTTAAGTTATTTACCGTGCTGCGCTGTTATTTGTACTACAATGTATCAAAAATTAATCAAGCCCTATATGGCTATTATGTGGCTAGTGAATTTACTTGTTGCAAATTAAGGTATATATTTTTCATTTAAGCCTTTTTTTGTGAATTTAAAATCCGTTTAAAGTCGCTTTTTGCTCTTTTGTTGAATTAAGTTTGGTGTTGACTTACTCGCCTCAGCACGGTACAAATACATATACAGAGCGAAGAGTATTACTTCGTAACAAATGAACACATTTTGGTATTAATTTCATGCTTACAAATGCACTTAACCTAGTCCTGATTATTATCGTGGTGATTATTCCCGCGAGGGCTTCGTAGTGCTATAAACTTAAGCATTAAAAAGCCCTCCGCACCTAACCGTTCGGAGGGCTTTTTAGTTTTAAGCACAAAGTTTTAAAAATTTTATACCAATTCGCTTAATTAAGTGATCTATTTTGAGGATAGATAAACGTGTTGATAGCTAGGCAAAAAATTTGCTATTTAGTTGTTCTAAATGAGAATTTTTTAACGCAGATAGCGACACTTTTAGCCCCCTCAAAATAATTAAGTATTATTGCGGATTGGTATTAGCTATAAGTTTTTTAAGTAAGTATGTAATTGGGTTGTCACTGAGGAATGAGGATTAATTAATGACAGGCGCAGAACTAACAATCGATTTATTAGCCAAGCACGGCGTAAATGAAGTATTTGGCTACCCTGGCGGAGCTATTATGCCCATTTACGATGCGCTGTATGGCGCGCCTGTAAAGCATTACCTTACTCGCCATGAGCAAGGTGCTGGTTTTGCCGCAGTGGGTTATGCTCGCAGCACAGGCAAATTAGGCGTTTGTTTTGCTACCTCAGGCCCAGGCGCTACTAACTTAATAACAGCACTTGCCGATGCAATGATGGACTCAGTGCCATTATTAGCAATTACAGGCCAAGTACCGACTGCCGCTATTGGCTCAGATGCATTTCAAGAAGTCGATGTACTAGGTATGTCACTGTCGTGTACTAAACATAGCTACATGGTAGAGCGCCCAGAAGACTTAGCTGAAATATTACAAGAAGCCATGCATTTAGCTCAAAGCGGTCGCCCAGGCCCAGTGCTTGTAGATATTCCAAAAGATATTCAAATGGCGCAAGTACCTTTTAAACCTTGGTTAGCTGCTGATGAATATTTACCACAATTTGATTTAAACCAAGTAGCCATTGCAAACCAGTTATTAACTGAAGCAAAGCAGCCAGTAGCGTATGTAGGTGGTGGCGTACAAGCCGCCGATGCGCAAAATGAGTTAATGCAGTTTTTAGACAAAACACAAATGCCAGCAGTCTCAACATTAAAAGCGCTAGGCAGTGTGTTACCAGATTACGAGCACTACTTAGGAATGCTAGGTATGCACGGCACACAAGCGGCTAACATAGCAGTACAAGAGTGTGATGTACTTGTATGTATAGGCGCGCGCTTTGATGACCGCGTAACGGGTAACTTAGCCAAATTTGCAGCCAAAGCAAAAGTAATTCACTTAGACATTGACGCGGCCGAAGTAGGTAAACGCAAACCTGCTAAAGCGTCCTTAATTGCTGATCTAAAAACCTCATTACCCGCACTTGAGTGTGTTGTAACACCTAAAGCATGGTGCGATACAAATAAGCTCATGAGCGAAAAACACGCGTGGCGTTATGACTACCCAGGCGAAAAAGTATTTGCTCCGTATTTATTGAACCAGTTAAGCCAGCGTATGCCAAAAACAGGCGTAGTGTGCTGCGATGTAGGCCAGCACCAAATGTGGGTGGCGCAACATATGAAATTTAACCACCCAAGTAATCACTTAAGTAGTGGTGGCGCAGGCACTATGGGCTTTGGTTTACCGGCGGCTATTGGCGCACAAGTAGCACGCCCAGACGATTTTGTAATAACGGTGTCGGGTGATGGCTCAATCATGATGAACATTCAAGAGCTTGCCACTATACGTCGTAACAATTTACCAGTAAAAATACTAATATTAGATAACCAACGCTTAGGTATGGTTCGTCAATGGCAGGAACTGTTTTTTGAAGGGCGTTACTCTGAAACCAATCTTTCAGATAACCCTGATTTTGTTCAGTTAGCGGCAGTATTTGGTATTCCTGGGCAAACTATTACTAAAGCCAACGAAGTAGACGATGCAATCACTGCACTGGTAAACAGCGAAGGGCCGTATATTTTACATGCCTGTATAGATGATAAAGAAAACGTATGGCCGCTTGTACCACCTGGGGCTGCAAATGACGAAATGATTACGGAGAAAGCACAATGAAACACAGCTTAACTATTGCATTGAAAAACCAAAGTATTGCGGTGGAGCGCTTTTTACGTGTTGTGCGTCACCGTGGTTTTGACCTTACGCATTTTCAGCTTAATACAGATGAAGCTCAATATACGATAGCAATGACGGTCGATAGCGATAAGCCTATTCATCTATTAACCAGCCAGCTAAATAAGTTGGTAGACGTGAAAAAAATCAGCTTAGAAAATTTACAGCAACAAGCAGTGTAACTGCTAACGAAACACATTTACGCGTTACTGAATATAACCATCAGTAACTCAACAATTTTTAGAATGAGGAATGCCCGCTTACACAGCGGCAAAACAGAGGTAACTATGGCTAAATTAAGAAGTGCAACAACAACTGAAGGACGTAAACGCGCAGGCGCACGTGCATTATGGCGCGCAACAGGCATGACCGACACCGACTTTGGTAAACCTATTATTGCTGTAGTTAACTCGTTTACGCAATTTGTACCAGGGCACGTACACCTTAATCAGCTTAGTGAGCTAATGGCTGAAACAATCACGCAAGCGGGCGGCGTACCAAAAGAATTTAACACCATCGCAATTGATGACGGCATCGCAATGGGCCACGGTGGCATGCTTTACTCACTGCCTTCTCGCGACTTAATTGCAGACTCTGTTGAGTATATGGTTAACGGCCACTGCGCTGATGCGATGATCTGTATTTCTAACTGTGACAAAATCACCCCAGGGATGATGCTTGCAGCGCTACGTTTAAATATACCGGTTATTTTTGTATCGGGCGGGCCAATGGAAGCGGGTAAAACCAAACTTGCTAACATCGATATTAAACTAGATTTAGTTGATGCCATGGTAAAAGGCGCTGATGAAACAGTAAGTGATGCTGATTCAGAGCAAGTAGAGCGCTCTGCGTGTCCTACCTGTGGCTCGTGTTCGGGTATGTTTACTGCCAACTCAATGAACTGTTTATTAGAGGCTATTGGCCTTGCACTACCGGGTAACGGAACAACGCTTGCAACGCATAAAGATCGTAAGCAACTGTATGTAGAAGCCGGCGCTCGCATTGTTGACTTGTGCCGCGAGTACTACCAAAAAGACAACCACGACGTGTTACCGCGTGCAATTGCTAACAAAACAGCCTTTATGAACTCTATGGTGGTTGATATTGCTATGGGTGGTTCATCTAATACTGTATTGCATTTATTAGCAGCGGCACAAGAAGCCGGTGTAGATTTTGATATGTCGCACATTGATGAGCTTTCTCGTAAAACCCCATTTTTATGTAAAGTAGCCCCAGCTACACCTGAGTACCACATAGAAGATGTGCATCGCGCTGGTGGCATGATGGCAATTGTACGTGAGCTTGGTAAAGCAGGTTTAGTTGATTTATCGGTAAACCACGTAGCGGGTATGACGATGGGTGAGCTTGTTAAAAAGTGGGATGCGACTGATCCTACAAACGAAGCAGCACAAAAGTTTTACCGTGCAGGCCCTGCCGGTATTCGTACTACAAAAGCAATGAGCCAAGAGTGCCGTTGGGATGAAGGCGATAACGACCGAGAGCATGGTTGTATCCGTAGTGTTGAGCATGCCTTTAGACAAGATGGTGGCTTAGCTGTGCTTTCAGGTAACTTAGCGGTTGATGGCTGTATTGTTAAAAGCGCAGGCGTAGTTGACGAAATGCTGCATTTTGAAGGCACCGCCGTGGTGTACGAATCACAAGATGATTCAGTAGAAGGTATTTTAAACGACGAAGTAAAAGCCGGTGATGTTGTGGTTATTCGCTACGAAGGCCCTAAAGGCGGCCCAGGTATGCAAGAAATGCTTTACCCAACGAGTTACTTAAAATCAAAAGGCCTTGCTGAAAAATGCGCCTTGATCACCGATGGTCGTTTCTCGGGCGGCACCTCTGGTTTATCAATCGGCCACGTATCGCCAGAGGCGGCAAGTGGCGGTGCTATTGCGTATGTTGAAAATGGCGACAAAATTATCATTGATATCGCAACACGTGAAATCACCCTTGCATTAAGTGATGAAGAGCTAGAAGCACGTAAACAAAAGCAATTAGCGCGTGGTAAGCAAGCGTATAAGCCGCTTGATCGTGACCGCTATGTATCGTCGGCATTAAAAGCGTATGCATTACTTGCAACCAGTGCCGATAAAGGCGCAGTACGTGATTTAGCCAAACTGGAGGAGCTTAGCTAATTATGGTTTCTCAAGAGCTCGATTATTTTCGCGCTATTATTCAGGCCAATATGGAACCGCTAGCTAAAGTAACTGAGGTCAGCGAAATGCGCGACCTCAGTGATAAATTAGGCAACCATGTTTGGTTAAAGCGTGAAGATCAACAGCCCGTGTATTCGTTTAAGTTACGCGGTGCTTATAATAAATTAAACAAGTTACCAAAAGGATCTGTTGTTATTACGGCATCTGCGGGTAACCATGCACAAGGTGTGGCGCTTAGTGCTTCACATCTTGGCCATAAAGCCACTATTGTTATGCCAGTTACCACGCCTGAAATAAAAGTAAGTGCGGTACGTGCGCTGGGCGGTGAAGTGGTTTTACATGGCCATCATTTTGATGCTGCAAAAGCACATGCACTTGAACTAACAGAGCAACGCAATGGCGTATTTGTACCGCCTTTTGATGACCCTGACGTAATTGTGGGGCAAGGCACAGTGGCTCGCGAGCTTATGCAGCAACTCAACGAGCTTGATGCGGTATTTATCCCTGTTGGCGGTGGTGGCTTACTTGCTGGTATGGCGGTTTATATCAAATCATTACGCCCCGATATAAAAGTCATTGGCGTAGAAGCTGACGAAAGTGCATGTTTACAAGCCGCGCTTAAAGCGGGCGAGCCTGTTGAACTTGACCGTGTTGGCAGTTTTGCCGATGGCGTAGCGGTTAAAATTATTGGCAGTGAAACATTTCGCTTAGCGCAAAAATTTTGCGATGAAGTTGTAACTGTCAGTGGCGATGAAATTTGTGCCGCCATGCAAGATATTTTTGTCTCTACTCGCGCCATTTCAGAGCCCTCAGGTGCACTTGCAACCGCAGGGCTTAAAAAGTGGAGCCAGCAATCGGGCTTAAAAGGGCTGCATTTAGCAGCGGTGCTTTCGGGTGCTAACTTAAACTTTGATCGCTTACGTTATGTGGCTGAGCGTACTGCGCTAGGTGAAAAAAACGAAGCGCTACTTGCGGTGACCATTAAAGAAGAAAAAGGCAGCTTTAAGCAGTTTTGCACCTCTTTAGGTGGTCGGGCTATTACTGAGTTTAACTACCGTTATGCAGGCCCAGGTGAAGCGCAAATATTTGTAGGTATTGCCCTGCGCCAGGGTGAGCAAGAACTCAACGAGCTAAAACAAGACCTAACTAACAACGACTACCAATTTTGCGATTTATCAGATAACGAACTCGCTAAATTACACGTACGTTATATGGTAGGGGGTAAAGCACCGGAGCAGTTACACGAAAGGTTATTACGGTTTGAATTTCCGGAATACCCAGGAGCCCTTGCGCGCTTTTTAGATACCCTAGGTAGCAATTGGAATATTACTTTATTTCATTATCGCAATCATGGGGGGTCTATCGGAAATGTACTGGCGGGCTTTGCTATTGAGCCAAGCCAATTTGATATGTTTAACGAGCACTTAAATCGCTTAGGTTACAGTGTACAAGATGAAACACATAACCCGTGTTTTACGCAGTTTTTAACCTCTCAGCCACAAAGCCCAAACGTTGACAATTTAGCCTCAGCTTAGGGTTTTTATAAGCAAGTATGCACGTTTGCATGCTTGCTTTATCGTGTGTTTTAAATATAGTTACAGCTAATGACTACTATTTGGAACACCCAGTTGCTTATTAAAGGATTAATATTTGTAATTTTGCTTTTTTGCAGCCAACTAATGGCTCAAGAATCAGTCACTTTACAACTAAAATGGACCCACCAGTTTCAGTTCGCCGGCTATTACATGGCTCAGCAAAAAGGCTACTACAAAGACGCCGGACTTGATGTAACCATACGCGAAGCCGATCCTAAAATGCCTGACACTTTCACGCCTGTAGCAAGTGGAGAAGCCCAGTTTGGCGTAGCGCATTCGGGGATTTTACAACAAAGAGTAAACGGCCAACCGTTTGTAGCAATGGCGGCTATTTTACAGTTTTCTCCGTACTGTTGGATGGTAAAAGACAGCTCTGATATTTTTCACCCTCGCGATTTTACCGCTAAACGTATTACCGAAGTGAGTAAAAAAGACAGTACCGAGCTGCTAGTTATGCTTAAACGCAGCGGTATTGATATTGCTACTTTAGAGGTATACGAAGGCGATGAGCCTGCGCTACAAGCGTGGCAAGAAAACAAACTTGATGCAATGCAAGTGTATGTCACCACTCAGCCTTACTTTATGACTCAGCAAGGGGTATCGCACCGCCTTATATGCCCACAGCGCTATGGCATGGATGTGTATGGTGATGTGTTATTTACCAGCGAATCAATGCTTAAAAAGCACCCGCAAACGGTCGAAAAGTTTTACCAAGCGAGCTTAAAAGGTTGGCGCTACGCGATGATGAATATGGATGAAGCCATAGCAATTACTCAGCAAGTGTATGCGCCAAACAAAAGTTTTCATCAGCTAGCTTATGAAGCCGAAGTATTGAAAGACTACATAATGCCGCCTACGACCCATTTAGGGAATATGTCGATGGCCAAGTGGCGCTTAATTGCTGATTATTATGGCATTAAGCAAACGCAATTTGACGAGCACAAAGCTGGGTTTGTTTATAAATACCAAGAGCCAGAGCGATTACAACTGTCGTGGATGCTAATAGCCGCCTTTATTGTGAGTATTATTTCGATCCCCCTTTATTTGCGTTTAATACTTGGAAAAAAATAACCGCTTAATGCTGCTCTGCGCAACTGGTATAATTAAACGTCTTTTTACTATTTTAAGTTGTTATGAACCTAGCTGAGCAGTTTGCAGCACTCGATGCAGTGCTAATGAATACCCGCGAATATTGGCAATGTACAGCATTTGATTTTGATGAATTACCGTGGCCTGAGCTACAAGCGGCGTTAAATAACTTATCAGATGAAGATGTCGCAAGGCTTGATAACGATCAACAACAGCTTTATCAATTTTTTAGCCCGTTTATTGCCGGGGTAGAGCAGCTACCTGAGCTGTGCAGTTTACCAAAAAGCCAGCAGCAACGCGGTGAATACCCGTTTTGGATAAGTAACGGTATTAAAGGGCGTAAGTTTGAGCAACTGCAAGACTTTGTTTCAGCATTAACGAGTAATACACAGCCTGTACTTGAATGGTGCGCAGGTAAAGGGCATTTAGGCCGAATGCTTGCTTATAACGGCGCGCAAAGCGTACACAGTGTTGAGCTACAAGGGCATCTTTGCGAGCAAGGAGAGCACAGTGCACGCAAGCAAGGTTTAGCGATGAAATTTAGCCAAGCTAATGTGCTTGAAGATGAAACACGCCATTTTTTTAATACCGACACACATGCGGTTGCACTGCATGCATGTGGCGCACTGCACCAAACATTTATGCAACACGCCAGCGCCGCTAGGGTAAAACGTATTAGTTTTTCGCCGTGCTGTTATCACTTATTTACCGATAGTCGTTATCAGGCAATGAGTGAGCTTGCCCTTGCTAGTAAGCTTAATTTAACGCACCGCGATCTAAAACTGGCGCTGCAAGAAACAGTTACAGCCCCTTCACGTGTAGCTAAAATACGAAAAACTGAGGTGGAATGGCGCTTAGGGTTTGACGCACTTCGAAAGTCACTCACTCATGAACAATATTACGTGAGTGTGCCTTCAGTTAACAAAGCCGTGTTTTCTGATACGTTTGCACAGTTTTGCGCTTGGGCGGGGGATAAAAAGTCTATAAGTATCCCTCAAGATACTGATTACGATAAGTTTTTATTAATTGGTAAGGCGCGTAAAAAAGTAACAGAGCGAATCGAACTGGTTCGACATGTGTTTAGAAGAGCAATAGAAGTTTGGCTTGTGCTCGATCGTGCTTTATATTTGCAACAGCAAGGTTATCACGTTTCAGTTACCACCTTTTGTGAGAAACAATTAACTCCTCGCAATATTTTAATTCTTGCAAACACCAACTAAAAAGGCGCTCATTATTTGTCTTTTCTGGGGTGTAATTTCTATCCCGTCCTAAATAAGAGATGCAATGAGAAAGCTAAAAAATTTATTCGAAAACAACAAACGTTGGGCTGCACGTACAACCGAAGCCAACCCTGAGTTTTTTAAAATATTATCAATGCAACAAAACCCAGAGTACTTGTGGATTGGCTGTTCAGACTCCCGTGTTCCTGCCAACCAAATTGTTGATTTACTGCCGGGTGAATTATTTGTACACCGTAATGTAGCTAATGTGGTGGTACATACTGACCATAACTGTTTATCGGTAATGCAATACGCGGTAGAGGTGCTTAAAGTAAAACATATTATGGTGGTTGGACACTACGGCTGTGGCGGTGTACAAGCGGTATTAAATAACGCCAAATTTGGTTTTATTGATAACTGGTTACGCCATGTTGGCGACGTAAAAGAAAAACACTTAGAGCAGCTTAATGCAATGGATGAGCAACAGCGTTTAAGCCGCTTAATAGAGCTAAACGTTATTGAGCAAGTACGCAACGTGTGCAGAACAAACATAGTTCAAGATGCATGGGATAAAGGTCAAGAACTCACAATTCATGGTTGGGTATATGGATTAGAGAACGGCCACTTGCACGATTTATCATCGGTTGTAACCTGCGCTGATGAAGAAGGCGATGTGTATAAAAAAGCCGTTGCACATGTACTCGCTAAAGCCGGTTGCGAGTAATTTAAACAATGACTAAAACGGCGATAATCATAGGGGCAACAGGGGTTGTGGGGAGTGAGCTATTAACGCTTTTACTGCAAAGCCCTGCGTTTTGCCATGTGATTGCTATAACTCGCCGTAAGCTGGACGTTGAACATACTAAGCTCACTAATCAGGTTATTGATTTTGATTGTTTAACTAACTACTGCGCGTTATTTAAAGGGGATGTGTTTTTTTCGTGTTTGGGCACTACTAAAAAGCAGGCTGGCTCAACCGCGGCGCAGCGTAAAGTTGATTTTGATTATCAGTTTATTGCGGCGCAAATGGCGGCAAACAATGCAGTGAGCCATTATTGCTTAGTGTCATCAAGCGGCGCTAATGCGCACAGCATCAGCCCTTACTTAAAAATGAAAGGCGAGCTTGAGCAGCACATAAAAACGCTGGGCTTTGCAAAAGTAAGTATATTCCAGCCGTCTTTATTAATGGGTGAGCGAAACGATACACGAATAGCTGAGCAAATAGGCGCATTTGTGTTACCGGTTATTACTCAACTTCCTTTTTTAAAACGTTATAAACCCATTACGGGTAAGCAAGTGGCGCTAAAAATGTGTGCTGTAAGTTTGGCGCAGCAACAACCACTGCAATATTATGTATTAGAGGCACTTTTTAATACATAGTGGGTAAATGTTAAAGCTAAAAGCAAAAAAGCAGCCTTGGCTGCTTTTTTTGTGGCTGAGTATACAGATGTAGTACGTGCTACTCGGCGTTATTTTTAGCATTTAGTTGTTGCTCTAGTAACACAACTTTTGCTTCAAGCTCAGTGAGTTTTTCACGAGTACGAATAAGTACTTGGCTTTGCACATCAAATTCTTCGCGGCTAACAAAGTCCATTTCAGCCAGCTTATTTTGTAAAACTTGTTTGGTTTTACCTTCCAGTGTATCTGCTAGGTTTTTTACACCTTGCGGCATGTTGTTGGTGATTTGCTTAGCAATTTCTTCAAGTTTTGCTGGATTGATCATAATCGTCCCTTGCTGTTGCCCTAAAATGATAATGACTAATATTACCTTATACCTAAGGTATTTAATACATGATCACCACAATGGAATTAATTAATCTAATGGCTATGCCTGTATCTGTGGTTACGGTAAAATTAGCTGCCTTTTAAAACTCCATGGTCGTTATGAAACTCAATCCAAAACAAGATGAAGCAGTAAAATATATTAGTGGTCCGTGTTTAGTACTCGCGGGTGCAGGCTCAGGTAAAACGCGCGTAATCACTAACAAAATTGCTTATTTGGTGCAAAAGTGCGAGTACAAAGCACGTAATATTGCTGCGGTAACGTTTACGAATAAAGCGGCCAAAGAGATGCGCGAGCGTGTATTACAAAC
The DNA here is from genome assembly GCF_002433295.1 of Pseudoalteromonas sp. UBA6610. Classification (NCBI taxonomy): domain Bacteria; kingdom Pseudomonadati; phylum Pseudomonadota; class Gammaproteobacteria; order Alteromonadales; family Pseudoalteromonadaceae; genus Pseudoalteromonas; species Pseudoalteromonas sp. UBA6610. The sequence goes on from NZ_DJHW01000038.1 coordinate 18,867, forward strand.
GCTTAATAAGCAAGAGGCGAAAGGGCTGTGGGTATCAACTTTTCATACCCTAGGGCTTGAAATAATTAAAAAAGAGCTCAAAACGCTTGGCTTTAAAGAAGGTTTTTCACTGTTTGATGACCAAGATACTAACCAGCTGCTAGGTGATTTAACCGAAGACGAGCTTAAAAAAGACAAAGACCTACTTAATCTATTAAAAATGCAAATAGGCAGCTGGAAAAACGAATTAATTTTACCAGAGCAAGCTATACGCGAAGCACGTGATGCGCAAAAGGCGTTATTTGCGCAGCTTTACGCGCGTTATCAAAATCAGCTGCGAGCATATAACGCACTGGATTTTGACGATTTAATAATGATCCCCACTTTATTACTTAGTAGTAATGCCACCTCACGAGAGCGTTGGCAGCAACGATTTAGGTATTTGCTGGTGGATGAATATCAAGATACCAATACCAGCCAGTACCAGCTTGTTAAGTTATTAGTAGGCGAGCGAGCGCGTTTTACTGTGGTGGGGGATGATGACCAATCTATTTATTCATGGCGCGGAGCCCGCCCCCAAAACTTGGTACTGTTAAGTAAAGATTACCCCGGCCTTAGGCTCATAAAGCTTGAGCAAAACTACCGTAGTGCCCAGCGCATTCTAAAAGCAGCAAATATTTTAATTGCCAATAACCCGCACGATATCGAAAAAAAGCTATTTAGTGAGCTTGGTTACGGTGAGCCGATTAAAGTGATTGGCTGTAGGGATGAAGAGCATGAGTGCGAGCGAGTTGTTGCTGAAATAATTTCTCATAAATTTATGAAGCGCACCAGCTATAAAGATTACGCTATTTTGTATCGTGGTAATCACCAGGCACGCGGTTTTGAAAAATCATTAATGAGTAACCGCATTCCCTATAAAATTAGTGGCGGAATGTCGTTTTTTTCGCGTTCAGAAATTAAAGATATTATGGCGTATTTACGCTTGTTGGTTAACCAAGACGACGATAACGCTTTTTTACGCATTGTTAATACGCCGCGCCGTGAAATAGGCACCGTTACACTTGAAAAGCTAGGCACACTTGCAAACGAAAAACACCAAAGCTTATTTGCCACCTGTTTTGATAACGACCTAGGCTACCGCCTTAAAGGGCGTGGCTTAAATGCGCTTTCGGGGTTTGCACGTTGGGTTGTTGAGCTTTCAGATAATGCAGTGCGTAGCGATACGCTCGAAGCGGTAAAAGACTTGGTACGTAATATTAACTACGAAGCGTATTTATATGAGTCATCGCCAAGTGCCAAAGCGGCAGAAATGCGCATGAAAAACGTCTCTGAGCTGTATCGTTGGATCACCGATATGCTCACCGGAGATGTCGATAACGAACCGATGACCTTACCTGAAGTGGTCAGCAAATTAACGCTTCGCGATATGCTAGAGCGTAACGAGGAAGAAGATGAGTCTGATGCGGTACAGTTACTTACTTTGCATGCATCTAAAGGCTTAGAATACCCGTACGTATTTATGGTTGGTATGGAAGAGGGGTTATTGCCACACCAAGTAAGTATTGATGAAGAAAACGTAGACGAAGAGCGCCGTTTAGCATACGTAGGGATCACACGGGCCCAGCAAGAGCTGACACTAACATATGCAAAAATACGTCGTCAGTTTGGCGAAACCTCACAAACAGAGCTAAGCCGCTTTGTGCAAGAGTTACCGCAAGATGACCTAGCGTTTGAAAACAAAAAAGCCCCAAGCTCGCAAGCTGAGCGCATGGAAAAAGGCCAAGCACGGGTCGCTAACTTAAGGGCGATGCTGAAAAAACCTAGTTAATAGACTGCGCGGCGTTGTTATTAGCCGCTACTGACTCCGATAAGCCTTGCTGCTTAGCAACAAATAAGTTTAGTCCGTATTTATCTAGCAAGGCTCTAAAGTTGAGTATAGAAGGGCCTTTGGCAATGACTTTTATGCCTTTTAGCTGAGTGATTGCCAGTACACCTTGTAATTGCAAGTTAAAGTTTTCTTGTTGCAGTACGCGTTTACTAAAGGTTGAGCTAAGTAGTACATAATCGAAGGTAATGTCGGTCAGTGCATTTAGCTCACAGCGGTCTTTTGCAAAGTTATTTAAGCCAATGCTGTAGCCAAGCTGCGAGAGCTTTTTAAGGTTTTCTAGCTGAGTTGCACAGGCGTAACGTATTTCTTGGTCGTCAAACAATAAACACAGTTGGCTTTGCCCTTGCAGCTTACTTAATACCTCAGTAAATAAATTAAATTCAAGCGCTTCTAAAAGTAGCCCTGAGCATGGCAATAATACCATGGCTACATTTGCCGCTAAGGCGTGGGCGTAGGCGTGCTGCAAGAGTTCTAATTCAACTTGGAGGTGCTGCTCTTTATCGGTTGCAAACTTTTTCAGCACTTCAAAACTGGTATAGCCTAATACAGGGTGTTCACCAAAGGCTTCAAACAGTGACTCTGATTGCTGTTGTTCATCAAGGTTTATAATATCTGCACTTCTAAAACTCATCGGAAGTGAATCAAGATGGTGCTGTGCTGGAGATTCTGCACTTGTTAGTGTTTGCGTTAATAACGGGTGGAACAGCTCATAGCGGTCGCGCCCCGCATTTTTAGCATAATACATAGCAGCATCGGCATCGCGAATAATTTCATCGGTATGCTGATAACTTGAATTTGAGTACGTTATACCAATACTTGCACCACTTTGAATGCAGGTACCTTTACTGCAAAATGGCTTTTTCATTATATTAATAATGCGATCAGCTACATCTTCTGCTTGTTGTAGCTCTGTTAAGTGGGTAAGCAAAATTACAAATTCATCACCACCAAGGCGAGCGAGTAAATCGTGTTCGCGAATACAATGCGAAAATAAATCAGCCACACTTATTAAAAATTGATCGCCGGCATGGTGACCTAGTTGATCGTTTATATCTTTAAACTTATCTAAATCAATAAATAACACAGCAAAGTGATGATCAGGAAAACGATGGTAATGCTGCAGTGTTTTTTCTAGCTGGGTTAAAAACAAGCTGCGGTTAGGCAGGCCCGTTAATGAGTCGTGATGCGCATCATGATAAAGCTGTTGCTCTACTTTTTTACGCTCATCAATTTGCATTTGTAAATGTAGGTTAGCTTGTTGCAGCGCCTTTGTTTTTTCGTTAACTCGATACTCTAACTCTTGGTGGCTAGATTTAAGTGCTTGAGTGGCTAACTTTGTTTGTAAAACCGTGGCAATTTGGTGTGATACAAACGTAATAAGCTCGCAGTCGTCTTTGCTAAAAATATGATTATTATTATACGCTTGGCATGCAATTAAGCCAATAACCCCTTGCGATGTTTTAAGCGGCGCACCTAGCCAGCTGGTGGCCATTTGCTCCTCTGGTACTGGCTTATTTCGTTGTACATCACCACTTTCTAATAGCTCTTTGGCTCTACTAGGGTGAATAAGTTGGGTCTGCTCGCTGCTAATAACCAGTTCGCTATAACCTTTTGCAAACGGCCTCGGCTCGGTGTTGTCTTTAAATTCATCCACACAGTACGGGAAGCTAATCCAACCAGTCTCTTTGTTATAAAGTGCAATGTATAAGTTTTCTGCGTATGTAATGGTTTTTATTATTTGATGAATTTTTACATAGGCATCATCTAAGTTTTGCGCTTGCGTTGCCAGCTCCGATATTTTAAACAAAATTTGTTGGCGTTGTAGTGCGCGTTTTCGTTGTTCAATTTCTAGGTTTAACGCATCATTACTTTGCGTGAGCGCACGGGTACGAATTTTTACTTCAGATTCGAGCAGCTCTCTTTTTTTAACTCGCTCTATGGCTGTGGCTAAGTATAAAGACATTACTTCGAGTAAATGCACTTGCTGGCTGCTGTAATCTTGGTGTTTATCGTAACTTTGCGCAGCAAGTACGCCAATAATGTTTTGCTCTTGATAAATAGGAACACCAACCCAGTACTCTGCAGGTGAGCCTAGTGCTTTAAATAAGCCGTTTTGTGCAGCGCTTTGCATCTCTTGTTTGGTAAAGCAGGTGGTTTTGCCAAGCTTATAAACGTAGCCTGTAGCGCCTTCTTCAAAACTATTATCTTGATTGAGGGCGACTGATATACCATCTTTTTCATCACAAAAATAAGAAAGTTCCAAGGCATGAGTATATTGATTAGCAAGCACCACGTAAAAGCTTTTACTAGGTAGGTATGCTTGTAAAATGTCATGGATAGCGGGGTAAAGTAAGGTTAATTCGGCAACAGAGCTTGCTTGCTCTGATAGCTGGATCAGGGCATTTTGTAAGTGGTGAGATTGCTTATACTTTTCTAATAGCGCTTTAAGACGTTTATTTTGGTGCGCTAGTTTACTCGGTGCCGCGGGTTTATCTTCCGATGACATGAATCATATTATTTTATTATTGTATGTTTATTAGACGTATAATTTCACTTTTAGTTGCGATCGTCAAGTAACTAATGCCCCAAAACAGCAACTAAAAAGATTATTTTAGGAATAAAAAAAGGCCTATTATAAAAATAGGCCTTTTTAAATTAATCACCCTAGTTATCAGGGGTTTAATTAAATTATTTAGATGTCATGAAATCAATAGCTGCGCTAATCTCATCATCAGAACAATCCATACATGTTCCTTTTGGCGGCATCGCATTAAAACCGTTGATAGCGTGATCAAGCAGTACATCTTTACCTTTAGCGATACGCGGTGCCCAGTCATCAGCTGATTTAGGTGCACCTAGTGCGCCAGTACCGTGACAGGCAAAACATGCGCCTTGGTACACTTGCTCACCAGAGCGAGGGCCTGTAGGGGCTGCGGCTGCAGCAGCTTTCTCGCCTTCAAGATAAACAGCGCCAACTGGTGCTAAACGTTTTTTTATCGCATCTTCAGTCATAGAGTTATCATATGGCTGTGCGTATGCGGTGGTTGCTAGCACTAATAATGCTGCAGCTGATAGTTTTTTCATTTTGCCTTGCTCACTTCGATTTGAACGTGATCAATCACGATTATAGATGACGGAAATTAAACCGATTATACCTTTGTGTAACGATTTATAAAACGCCCACTGGTGTTTTTATCAATAAAACTGACTAATTTTTGCGTCAACGCAATAAAATTGCATGTTTCAGTTAACAAACATTTATAATCGGTGGCTTAGTAAATCACTATTTAAGCTAATGCTAGTACGTTTTTAACCAATTTTTCGATCCCCGCATCGGCATCTAAAATAGACTGCGCCAGCATATAAGCAGGGGTGGTAACGAGTTTATTGTCCTCATCAATCACAATATCATCAACCGCACAGGCTGCGTGAGTAGAGCCTAGCTGGGTTAAAGCGCTTGCGGTCTGTTCATCATTACCTATGGTTAAAGTAGCATTGGGATATATAAACGGAATTAAAGCCGGCGCAATACACATGTAGCCAGCGGCTTTTTGTGCATTAGCAAATTGTTTACAGGCCTCTAATACTAGGTCGTTTATCTGCGCATCAGCGCCTTTAACGGCAAAATCACATAAGTTTTTAGCGGCACCAAATCCCCCTGGTACTATTAACGCATCAAATTCAGATGCCTTTAATTCGCTTAATGATTTTATATCACCACGGGCAATGCGTGCTGCCTCAGTGAGTACATTACGGTTGCTTGGCATTTCTTCACCGGTAAGGTGATTAATAGTGTGAAGTTGTTCTATATCAGGAGCAAAACATTGATATGCAGCACCGTTTTTAGCTATGTGCAGCAGTGTTAATACTGCTTCGTTTATTTCACTGCCATCGTACACACCACAGCCGGCTAATATTACAGCTATCTTTTTCATGCTTTTGTGCTCCTCAAGTATTTTAAATAAGTCGTTTGGATGAAGTTTAACACGGGCCAAAACACACACTAAAATAATTTTTTAGTTTAAAAAGTATTCGCAGTGCAAGTTGTATTGCGGTTTATGCCATTTTTGCCAGTGCGCTCGTAAAAAAAATTATAAAGGATCGCTATGATCTTTGATCCATTATGCTAGAATACTCCTCCGGTTATTTAAATGGATACAAATAACTAAAGTGACTAACAGCGGATGTATCAGTTAGAAAACCTTTTTCCACATTGGTTTTAAAATAATAAAAAAAGAACCTCGTATTATCTTTTTTAAACAAAACAAGCAGTTATTTATTTTTCTAAGCATTTTATTATGCATTGGAGGAATAGCTTGTGGCTGTTATCTACAAAGTTATCCACAGGTTGCTCCGCAATAATTATGGCTACTAAGCGTAATTCACTGTCGTTTTATTCACAACCTTATGGCATGCTTGTAATAATATTACTTTTTTGTATTTAGGATCCAAATTCACCATGGCTCAGATCCCCGAAAACCCGCTAATTTTAGTTGATGGCTCTTCATATTTATTTCGTGCTTATCATTCTCCACCGCATTTAACCAACTCTAAAGGTGAAGCAACTGGCGCTATTTATGGCGTGGTAAACATGCTTAAAAGTTTGATCAAACAATATGATCCGAGCCACATGGTGGTGGTGTTTGACGCCAAAGGCAAAACGTTCAGAAACGACATGTATAGCGAGTATAAAGCTAACCGTCCGCCTATGCCTGACGATTTACGAACGCAAATAGCGCCACTGCACAGTATTATTAAAGCGATGGGCTTTCCGCTAATTAGTATTGAAGGGGTTGAAGCCGACGATGTTATTGGTACGTTTTCGCGAATAGCAACTGAGCAAAAGCGCCATGTATTGGTTTCTACAGGCGATAAAGACATGGCTCAGCTAGTTAATGAGCATGTTACGCTAATCAATACCATGACCGACAGCATTTCAGATCCTCAAACCGTTGTTGAAAAATTTGGTGTGGGTCCTGAGCTAATCATCGACTATTTAGCGCTAATGGGTGATAAGGTTGACAACATCCCAGGTGTTGAAGGCTGTGGACCTAAAACAGCTGTTAAATGGCTACAAAAATATGGATCGCTTCAAGGTGTAATTGATAATGCTGGCGACATTAAAGGCAAGATTGGTGAGAAGCTTGCAAACGCCCTTGATCATTTACCACTTAGTTATGAACTTGCCACCATTAAATGTGATGTTGAGGTAGAGTCAGACCTAGATACCTTTAAAGTACAAGAGCCAAATAAAGATGAGCTTATTGCACTGTATGGTGAGTGTGAGTTCCGCCGTTGGTTAGCTGAGCTGCTTGATAACCCAAAAGATGCAGAAAAAGCGCTCCCTACTGAGGCAAATGAACTGCCAAAAGTAGAAGATGCACATTACGAAACTATCTTAACCGAATCACAATTTGATACGCTTATTGAGCAGCTAAACAGCGCTGAGTTATTTGCCTTTGATACCGAAACAACCAGCCTTGATTATATGCAAGCGCAGTTAGTAGGTATGAGCTTTGCTGTAAAAGCAGGCGAAGCAGCTTACTTACCAATTGCACACGACTACCCGGGTGCACCAGAGCAATTAAGCCTTGAATATGTAATGCAAAAGCTTGGGCCAATCCTCGCCGATGCTAACAAAGCTAAAGTAGGGCAAAACCTAAAATACGACAAGAGCGTACTGGCTAATGCAGGCTATGAGCTCAATGGCATTAAGTTTGATACTATGCTTGAGTCGTACGTATTTAATAGCGTGGGCACTCGCCATGACATGGATTCATTAGCGCTTAAATACTTAGGCCATAAAAACATTAGCTTTGAAGATATAGCCGGCAAAGGGAAAAAGCAGCTTACCTTTAATCAAATTGAGCTTGAGCAAGCTGCGCCTTACGCAGCAGAAGATGCCGATATTACACTGCGTTTACACCAAGTACTTTGGCCAAAATTAGAAGCTGATGAGAAGTTAAAGTCAGTATTTGAAACAATAGAAATGCCATTAGTGAATGTTATTTCTGATATTGAACGCACCGGCGTAGCAATTGATAGCAACATGCTGGCGGCACACAGCCAGCGTTTAGGCGAGCGTTTACTTGAACTTGAAAAAGAAGCGTTTGAGATAGCTGGCGAACCATTCAACCTAAGCTCGCCAAAGCAGCTGCAAGTACTTTTATTTGAAAAACTTGAGCTGCCAGTCATTAAAAAAACACCTAAAGGTGCACCTTCAACGGCTGAAGAAGTGCTACAAGAACTTGCCCATGACTACCCACTACCTAAGGTGATTATTGAGCACCGTGGTTTATCTAAGCTTAAATCAACCTATACCGATAAATTACCGCTGATGGTTAATGAGAAAACACAGCGCGTGCATACTTCTTATCATCAAGCTGTTACGGCCACAGGGCGTTTGAGTTCTACCGATCCTAACTTACAAAATATCCCTATTCGTTCTGAAGAAGGACGCCGTATACGTGAGGCATTTGTAGCGGCACAAGGCTATAAAATTGTGGCTGCCGATTACAGTCAAATTGAGCTGCGTATTATGGCGCATTTATCGCAAGACAAAGGGCTACTAAATGCCTTTGCTAATGGGTTAGATGTACACAGTGCAACCGCTGCTGAGGTATTTGGGGTTGAGCTAGAGGATGTAACCACAGATATGCGCCGTAAAGCTAAAGCAGTAAACTTTGGGTTAATTTACGGCATGTCAGCCTTTGGTTTAGCGCGTCAGCTTGATGTACCACGCCACGAAGCGCAGCACTACATAGATAAATACTTTGAGCGTTTCCCAGGGGTACTTGAGTACATGGAAACAACCCGCGAAAAAGCGGCCGAGAACGGGTACGTAGAAACTATTTTTGGGCGTCGTTTACACTTACCCGAAATTAATGCACGTAATGGAGCTCGTCGTAAAGGCGCCGAACGTGCAGCAATCAATGCACCAATGCAAGGCACAGCCGCTGATATTATTAAAAAAGCAATGCTGAGCGTGCATAGCTGGGTTAATCAACAAGCTCCCAATACCATTAAGTTACTAATGCAAGTACACGATGAATTGGTGTTTGAGATTAAAACCGATTGTGCGCAAGCATACACAAAGCAGATTTGTGAGCTAATGTCGCAAGCGGCTAGCTTAGATGTCCCTTTAATTGTAGAAGCTGACGAAGGTGAAAACTGGGAACAAGCCCACTAACCTAAAACATGCTTACATTTTAAAAGCGCCGCAAGGCGCTTTTTTATTGCCTCTAAATAACTCACTCAATTAAGCGAATAGATATAAGTATTTCTACGCGTAAACAAAGTTTAGTTAAAAGTAGGTTAATTTAAGCAACTATTTGTATTAAATAGTTATATGTTCGTCAATTCGAACTATTTTGGCGGAATATCATTGTATTTTTATGCGCGCTTTTGCTAAAGTGCGCGCGTCCTCATCCTGTAGGACATCCTGTTGATGATGCATCTGAAAAGGTGCAACAAATTGATAGCTTCTCCCCAGTTTGCTATATCGGCCTGCTTGTTTTAAGCAGGCTGCTTTTTCTTCCTCATTAGATTGCCCTTTAAAGCTAAATAGCACCTCAAAGCGCTTTTTTACTATTCACACTTTATGCTCATTTATGTTTATTATTTTTTGTGCCATACCTTGCGCGCCCTCAAACGGGTATATGTATAAAGCAGTTATAAAGCAAACGTAGGCAAGTAAAGCTATCTCACGCAATTATTAGCGTGGATGTTGCGCTACGCCCCTAAAAAGCATCAGTTATAGGCTGTTATATCGTTATTAATTTTTTAATAACTGTACAGGCTAAGTAATTTAGCGCCGTCTTTAATTTGAGGTGGTTTGCCCCTATTTCAGGTGATAGTATCGAAAGCGCTATTATTCTCATTTTATTTTAGGAGTGCGTTATGTTTAAAACGTTAGCCATTATCGGTTTATCGTTATCAAGTGTTGCTTTGTCTAATGCCGCTCATGCAGATTGGCAGCTAGTCAATGACAAGAGCCAATTAAGTTTTGTTTCTATCAAAAAAGACTCGATTGCTGAGGCACATCATTTTACTAACCTAGAAGGAACACTTTCAGACAGTGGTGCTTTTAGTGTAAATATAGACTTAACCTCTGCAGAAACACTGATCCCTATTCGCAATGAACGTTTAACTCAATTTGTATTTGAAGCGACTAAATTTCCTCATGCAGTTTTAACTGCGGATTTAAAAAAGCAATTAAGTAATATTAAAAAACCGGGCCAGCATGTATTAAAAGAGGTTGATGCGCAGCTTGATTTTCATGGTAATAAAAAGCCATTAAAAATAAATGTACTTGTTAGCAGTGCCGAAAATGGCGATTTAAGCGTGTCGTCGTTTACGCCTGTGATTGTAAATAGCCAAGACTTTGGTGTGACTGAAGGCGTTAAAAAGCTACAGCAATTAGCTGGTTTACCTGGAGTTGCTACAGCCGTACCAGTTACTTTTGCGCTAACACTTAAAAAACAGTGATCTCGTTAACGGCGCTTAGTAAGCAATTAAGCGAGCCTAGTAAACCGTTTGATAGTTGGCAGCCAACCCAGTGTGGTGAGCTGCCGATTATGATTAACGAGCAAGGGCAGTGGTTTTACGATGGCAGCGAAATTACTCGCCCTGCGATGGTAAAACTGTTTGCCAGTGTTTTATGCAAAGAAAGTGAGCAGTTTTATTTAAAAACACCCATCGAAAAAATAGCGATAGAGGTGCAAGATGCGCCTTTCGTTATCGTAAGCTGGCATATTGAAAGCACAGCGCAAGGGCAGGTTATGTGTTGTATAGATAATTTAGCACGGCAATGGTTAATCAGTGCTGAGCAGCCTCTTTATATAAAAAACTATAAAAATGCAGCGGTGCCTTATTTGCAATTACCTTATGGGTGTAGCGCGCGGGTATCACGAAGTGTGTTTTATCAGTGGGCTGAAATAGCCGACGCTGATGAGCGCGGCTATTTTATAAAATCAGCAGGGGGAAAGTTTTATCTTTCGTAGGTGCTTATTTTTAAGCGTCTGAGCTGTCTTCATCACTTTGCGGTGCAACAGCCACAATTGGTCCTAAATACCACTCATCTAGCTTTTTAGCGACTTCTGGTAAACCTGTTCCCTTAAGTGATGAAAAAGCGTGTACTGTGATATCACCGTCTAGTTCACTTAATTCACGGCGTACTTGCAGTACTTGTGCTTTACGTGCACCTTGCTTAAGCTTATCGGCTTTAGTTAAAAGCGCCAATACTGGGATTTCGCTGCCAATAGCCCAGTTAATTAAATCTTTGTCTAAATCTTTTAATGGGTGGCGAATATCCATTAATATAACAATACCTTTTAAACTTTGACGTTTTTGTAGGTACTCGCCCAGTGACTTTTGCCACTTCTTTTTCATTTCAATAGGTACTTTAGCAAAACCATAACCGGGTAAGTCGATTAAGCGCATATCGTCTACTTCACCTAATTCAAAGGTGTTGATTAATTGCGTACGACCTGGCGTTTTACTGGTACGAGCAAGTTTTTGATCTGTCAGTGCATTAAGAGCACTTGACTTACCTGCATTAGAGCGACCTGCAAACGCGACTTCAATTCCCGTATCAGCAGGTAATTTAGTGATGTCTGGCGCGCTTGTTACAAAAGACGCAGTATTATATTTGATACGAGATTTGAGCACAGGCTCTCCTAAAAACGTAAAAGTTAATCTTATTGAGCTAAATTCACTCAGGGCGCGTATTTTATACTATAAAGGATGTATTAAAAAGCGTATTTAAACACCTAAAAACTCTATAAATGGCACTATTAAAGCTGCTTAAAGGTTAATCTAGGTCAAAACCCTATAAATTATAAGCTTAATATGAGTAGAAAACGTGCCAGAGAATTTTTTATCGTGTAGAATACATGAATTACAACATCCATATTGTAGATGATACAGGGTCGGAAACAGAGAATTCACCATGAAAAAAATAGCACTATCTTTAACAATATTGCTTGGTGCGTTGTCAGCAAGCAACGCAACAGCATTTGATGGCGATGTAAACGCAGGTAAAGAAAAATCAGCAACGTGTGCGGCTTGTCACGGCCCAGACGGTAATGCACCGGTTAATATTTACCCTAAACTTGCAGGCCAGCATCCAGATTACATCCTTAAACAACTTAAGGATTTAAAATTAGGTATGACTTCAGGCGGTAAAGAAGGCCGTATGGATCCTGTAATGAGCGCGATGGCTATGCCACTTAGCGAACAAGACATGAAAGACCTATCTGCTTATTTTTCTTCATTGAACATGACTGAAGGCGCCACCCCAAAAGACGTGGTTGAAGTTGGTCAAATGCTTTACAAAGCAGGCGATGCTGAACGTGGTATTCCGGCTTGTGCGGCGTGTCATGGTCCGCGAGGCAATGGTTCGTCTCTTGCAAAGTTTCCTAAAATTTCTTTTCAGCACCCAGAGTACATTAAAGCTCAGCTAGAGAAGTTTCGTGATGGAACCCGTAAAAACGACCATAACGGTATGATGCAAGATATAGCGAAAAAGCTAACCGATAAAGATATTGAAGTACTATCTCAATACTTAGGTGGCTTACACTAAAGTCGTATTTATCTAGTATTAGCTAGTGTAATACTATGAAATATGATTAAAAAGCAGCTTACGCTGCTTTTTTTGTGTCCACATTTTAACGATATCACCCTTTAGTTTGTGAGACATTTGCCATGCTGTTTTGTAAGAAATAGCTTATTTTAAAAATAATTTTACAGTTAAATTTATGTTTATTATAAATTTTTTGTTTTTTATATGTGCTCTATGTAAGAAAAATTATATAAACCAGTTGTAACAAAAATATTAACGGGTAAATTAACCACTGTCGCAAAACAACAATAACAACATGGATTATGCTAAAGGAAAATGGCGCGACACGACTGAATAGCACATTGAAGGTGCTACAAAAGGAAATAACAAGAAAGCGTCAGGATGACCGTAAATAATAAAATCTCAAGGAAGTTTAATAATAAAAACAAAATGGAATGTAACAAGGAAGGTTAAAATAATAACAATACGGACTGATAATAATAAAAATAATAAAGACTAAAAAAAGTCGAAGGGAGAAGTGTCCAGATAATGGCGCTCAGATTAGTAGGCGGTAGAGATGTTTTCTCTACCGCCTTTTTATTTGTCCTGTTACAATACCCACCGTTTAGCAATAAGCTAATGCGCTAATTCAACGAGCAACCCAAGCTTTAATGCGCAAATCGAATTCTTCTGGCTAGGCCAGCACTGCGATGCTCATGTTATGTGCCTCGCTCAAAACCTCTTAAGTGAGATGATCAAGATATGAGTAGAAAGAAAAAATCACGCAAAATTCCTTCAAACGGCCCTGTTCGTTTAAGCCAAGATAAGCTTAAAGAAATGCGTGCGTTAAAAGAGCAACGAGTTAAAAAACCAAAGGGTGCTAAGCCTGGTTCTCGTAATGCACCTGAGCTATTAGATAGCGATACTAAAAAAGCAAACTCAGCGCCAAAAGATAAGCGCGTCGGCAGTAAAAAAGCCGTGCCTTTAGTGGCTAGTGCACCACAGCCTCAAGTAGAAATGAAGCGTAACTTAAAGCCAACAGTTGAGCTTAAAAAGGTTACAGAGCCAGAGCTTACGCCGGAGCAAGAGCTAGAAGCGCTTGAAAACGATGAGCGTTTACTTAAGCTCGTTGAGCGCCATGAGCAAGGTGAAATGCTGACGGGTAAAGATGCGAAGTACTTTAATAGCCGTATTGCTCGCCACCAAGTACTTTGTAAGTTACTAGGTATCGAAGATGAAGACGAAGACGAGTTTGAAGATGATTTTGAAGATAACTTCGAAAGCGATGGTAACTCAGATTTCGATAAGTACCTTTCAGATGATTTAGCCAATGAGTGGCTAGATGATGATGACGACAAATAGTAAGGGCGCTTAATGAGTACCGCAGTGATTGTAGCCTTGTTTGTAGGTGCTGTTATTATTGCTGGCTTAGCATTTTATGCAGGTCAGTTGCTCTATAAGCTTAACGCGCAAAAAAAGTTAATTGCGCAAAAGCAAGCAGAGCAACAGCAAAAGCTTAAGCAGTCGCGCTTAAAGCGTAACGCTAAACTTGCAGATAGCATTCATCTAATTGCTCGTGCAATGGCTGAAGAGCAATGTGAGTACTCTGAAGGCTGTTTACGGATTTGGGTTTTAATGTCTCAGTACGCTTTTGAAGATGAGCGCGATTTAACGCTAGCGTACCCAGGCATTTATAAAATGTATAACGTTGTGAAAGAAATGCCGACTCACGATGCACGCAAAAAATACTCTAAAAAAGAGATTTTTAAGCAAGATACAGCACGTTGGCGAGCTGAAGAAAACTTTAGTGATGAGATTAAAGCCGATTGCGACAAAATCATTGTTGAGTTTAAAGCTGCGCCGGGCAGCGAAAACATCGTGTTTAATTAAACTCTCTAGAAAATACAAAAAGCAGACTCAGGTCTGCTTTTTTTATGCCTGCTTATCGACACGTTTTTACCACCTCAAACGTGATAAGCGAATTGGTATACTAATTAAATCACTCGTGAGAAACGGGTTTTACTTATTTGCTTTTGTAAGTGAGCATCAAAGCACATACATATAATACGAATAAATAGATTTCCGCGAGGCGTGACGCGTATTACCTTATCGTTTATATGCACCATGTCATCGTCTATTAAAGGCTTTAGCGCTAACAGGGCATCCGCAAAATACTCATTAAAATGTATAGAATGCTTTTTCGCAAATGCGTGTGTGTCTAATTCAAACTGGCAAATAAGTGATTTAATAGCCTCAGCGCGTATTACATCATCGTGCGTTAAATGCATTCCTTTATGTATAGCACTGCCGGCTTGCGTTTCTATTTCGTGATAATAATGCTTAAGCACTTTTTGGTTTTGTAAAATGGTCGTGCCAATTTGCGAAATAGACGAGACCCCTAAACCTAATAAGTCGCAATTACCGTGGGTGGTATAGCCCTGAAAGTTGCGATGTAGCTGCCCTTTATTTTGCGCGACTGCAAGTTCGTTGTCGGCTTTTGCAAAATGATCCATACCAATAAACTGATAGCCTGCAAAGGTCATTTGCGCCAAGGTGTTTTTAAACATGGTTAGCTTGTCGTGGGCACTGGGTAAGTCAGCCTCTTTTATTTTACGTTGCGCTGCAAAGCGCTCTGGTAGATGCGCGTAATTAAATACAGAGACTCTGTCTGGGCTTAGGGCAATTAATTGCGCTATTGTTTTTTCAAAGCTTTGGGGTGTTTGTTTAGGTAGGCCATAAATCATATCTGCATTTATAGACTTAAAGCCAAGCTCGCGGGCTTGGGTTATCAGTGCTTTAACGGTATCTACTTGCTGTGTACGGTTAACCGCTTGTTGTACCTCATCGTTAAAATCTTGAATACCAAAGGATACGCGGTTAAAGCCTAAAACCCGTAAGTGTATAAGCATATCTTTAGCAAGGGAGCGTGGGTCTATTTCAATGCCTCGCTCAGTGTTGCGGGTAAAGTGAAAGTGCTGCTCTAATAAGTTAATTAAGCGCGTCATTTGCTTTACAGTTAAAAAGGTTGGCGTACCACCCCCTAAATGCAATTGCTCCACTGTGTAGTGTTTAAATAAAGGGGCATGTGCTGCTATTTCTTTTGTTAAATAATCTAAATATACATCGGCTTTAGACTGATGGCGTGTGATCACCTTGTTACATCCGCAGTAATAGCAAAGCTCACTGCAAAATGGGATATGAATATACAAAGAAAGTGAGCGACTAGAGGATGATTTTATAGCGCTAACAAGGTCTTGTTGCTGATACCCCTCGCTTAAAGATAAAGCGGTGGGGTAGGAGGTATAGCGTGGCCCTGACACGTTATACTTATTTATAAGAGTTTGATCCCATTTTGGAAGCTTTATCATCACGCGCACCTTATGTATTAATGAGGTGTTGAGTATAAAAAGCTTTTAAGGGAGGGGTTTTGATCTACAACAAAAAAGGTGCCTAAGCACCTTTTTAAAAGAGTATTTTTTGTTAATACGTTATGTTGTGGGCATCTTTTAAGTATTGAAACAATTCTTTATAGCCCTTGCCTGGCTTTTCAGCTTTAACTTCTTTAGCGGCGTTGCGTACCAATTGGCGCATTTTTTGGCGCTCAAGGGTCGGGTATTGCTCAATAGTTTCGTTAATTAAATCATCGCCTTGCTCAATTAAGTCAGTACGTAATTGCTCAATTTTTTTAATTAAAACCTCAGCTTGGTTATTTTTATTAAGCATTACGTCAATAATAGCTTTAATTTCTTCAACGTTTTCTACTGTGCGTAGCGTTTTAGCAATGTAATTTAAGTGGCGGCGGTACGCATCGCTTTTATTACTGATTTTATCAGCAACTACCATGGCTGCTTTCAAATCGTCATTGAGTGGTAAGCGTTCGCGTTGCTTTTTCCCCATTTTAGCAATTTCAGAACCTAACTGATGAAACTCTTGCGCGTCGCGCTTTAGTTCACTTTTTGATACGTAAATAATTTCTTCTTCAATTTCAGCAGGCTTGCCTTTTTTCTTCGCCATGGGGTGCTCTTAAGTAAAAATAACTTTTGCCATTATACGCGATTCTTTTAGTGATTAATATTAGCTGATGTGGTGCAGTGAGTGTGTTAGCATTTAAAGATAAGAAATGCGTGCAATATTGCCTTAAGGCTCAGGACTTAATTTATGAAAAGCCAACAACACGATCCAATTTATTCTCAAATCTCTCAAGTAAAAGATGCCGTAGCTGAAGTGCTCGAGCATGCTAAAAAATTGGGTGCCACTGCCGCAGAAGCTGCTATGTCTAGTACATCGGGTTTATCGGTAAGCACACGCATGGGTGAAGTAGAAACCATAGAGTTTAACCAAGATGGTGGTTTAGGTATCAGTGTTTATGTAGGGAATAATAAAGGCTCGGCGTCTACTGCTGATCTAAACCCAAAAACACTGCGCACGGTAGTAGAAAAAGCCATTGATATTGCCAAATTTACCTCAGATGACCCTTTTAATGGTATTGCCGATAAAGAATTACTCGAGTTTGCCCCTAAGGACCTTGATTTATATCACCCGTGGGATGTAAGCCCTGAGCAAGGTATTGAGCTATGTCACGCTGCAGAGCAAGCCGCTTTAAATGCTGATGAGCGCATTGTTAATTCAGATGGTGCAAGTTTTTCATCGCACCAAGGCTTACGTGTGTATGGTAATAGCCATGGTTTAATTGCTGGTTTTCCACGTACGCGCCACAGCATTAGCACGATGGTAATAGGCAAAGAAGGCGTGCACATGCAGCGCGACTCTGCTTATACTGTTGCTCGCGATCAGGGCGGACTTAACGACGCCGCTGCGGTAGGCCTAGAAGCCGCCACCGAAACACTGGCTAAACTAAATAGCCAAAAGCTGGGTACTATGAAAGTCCCTGTTATTTTTAGAGCCGATATTGCCAACTCATTGTTTGGCCATTTAGTGTCGGCAATTGGCGGCGGGGCGCTTTATCGTAAATCGAGCTTTTTACTCGACAGCCTAGGCACTCAAGTATTTAGTAAGAGCGTTAATATTGCTGAGCGTCCTCATATATTAAAAGGCTTAGCGTCGTCGCCTTTTGATAGCGAAGGGGTAAAAACGATTGACCGTGAAATTATTCAAGGCGGTGAGCTGCAAACCTACTTATTAGCAAGTTATGCAGCGCGTAAACTAAATATGGCTCCAACAGGCCATGCAGGCGGTATTCATAACTGGTTAGTTGAGCAAACGCACAACGATTTATCGGCTTTATTAAAAACCATGGGAACAGGCTTATTAGTTACCGAGCTGATGGGGCAAGGCGTAAACACCGTTACGGGTGACTACTCGCGTGGAGCGGCCGGTTTTTGGGTAGAAAACGGTGAAATTCAGTACCCTGTTAGTGAAATTACCATTGCCGGAAATTTAAAAGACATGTTTAAAGGTATTTCGGCCATAGGGGGCGATATTGAGCGCAGAGGCGGCATTCAAACCGGCTCAGTACTTATAGAGCAAATGCAAATAGCAGGCGCATAATAGCAATTTGCAATAATACGTAATTAAGCGAATTGGTATAATATACAAGCACATATTAAAGCCGAGCATTTAAACGCTTGGCTTAAACGTGCTTTATTTAAATTTTTGAGGTGTTGAATGGCTAAAGATAGGTACGCACCAAAACCCCTGACTGACATTATGGCAGGCCTTAATAATCGCTTATCGGCCTATGCAGGTAAAAGCCAAGCGCTTGATAAGCAACAGGTGTTGCTCAAAGAGTTTTTAGGCCCAAAGCTTGCTGAAAAATGCCGTGTGAGTAATTACCGCGATGGCACGTTGATGATTGAAGCTGTATCGGCGGCAATTGCCCTTAAACTTAATTATTTAAAAATGGATATGCAGTCGCATTTTAGAGCGGCAGGCATGGCTGAGCTCGGACAAATTAAAATTGTTGCAAACCCTCAAGCAACAGCGCGCTTAAGCCCAACTGCAGATAAACCCGGCCCCGCAGGTAAAGCACCTGGCAATTCAAGAAAAATGAGCCAGCAAACTTCAGATTACCTTAATGCCATTGCCGCATCAGCGCCACCTTCGCTGAAAGAAAAGCTAGAGCGCCTTGCTCGCCATGGTAAAAAATAACTCGCAAAAGTGCGATTATGGTTGTTGGTAGGGCTATTTTGTTACCTCGTCTCATAGAAAATACTTTGTTACATATTCTATTTTATTGTTTCTTTAATGGGGTTTATCATAGAAATTCGGCGTGTTGTTTTAACCGCCTAAATATTAATTTCATTAAGTGAAAGCATCGCAGGGCGCTTTTATTTTTTCTCTGGCATGCAATAGTTTAATGAAATAGATATTTTATTCTTTACTAACAAACGGAATAATTATGAAAAAAGTAACTATTACCGCTGCAAGTATCGCACTTGCACTGGGCCTAGTAGGTTGCGGTGAAAAACAACAAGAAACGCAAGTGGCCGACACCGCTGCCGTTACAGCACCTGCAGAAAAAACGCTTGAGCTAGGTGTAAACCTTGCCAATATGGATGAGTCGGTTCGTGCACAAGATGACTTTTATTACCATGTGAATGGACAGTGGCTTGCTAAAACAGAGATCCCTGGCGATAAGTCGAACTACGGCTCGTTTACACAGTTATACGACGAGTCGCAAAAAGCGATGAAAACAGCGCTTGAAAGTGCCGCTAATAATAGCAGTGCTAAAAAAGGCAGCGATGAGTACAAAATTGGTGCTTTTTACAAAAGCTACATGGATAAAGACACACGTGATGAGTTAGGTATTACACCTTTACAACCTTCACTTAATACCATTGATAGCCTAGATTCAAAAGCTGACCTTGCTCCTTTAATGGCTAAAATTCAGCAGCAAGGTGCGAGCTTACCATTTGGCTGGTTTGTAAATAACGACGCTAAAAATTCAAGTGAATACGCGTTGTACTTATCGCAATCTGGACTTGGCTTACCTGATCGTGACTATTACTTAAAAGATGATGAAAAATTTACTAAAATTCGCGCATCTTACGAGCAATACATAACCGATATTTTAGCTAAATCTGGCGTTGAAAATGCCGCTGATGCCGCGAAAAACGTTATCGCATTTGAAAGCGCTTTAGCTGAGGCGCAATGGAGCCGAGTACAAAGCCGTGATGCAACTAAGTCATACAATAAAATGACCGTAGCTGAGGCAAATAAGCTAACAGGCGACTTTGATTTAGCTGCATTTTTCAAAAGTGCTGGGGTAGATACCTCAGACATTATTGTACGTCAGCCAAGCTACTTAGAAGGGTTTGCTGATGTGTACAAAGAAACAGATTTAGCAACGTGGAAAAACTACTTAAAGTTTCATTTTGTAAGTGGTTACGCGCAGTTACTGAGCACTGACTTGGTTGATCTTAAATTTGATTTTTACAGCACCACATTACGTGGCGTAAAAGAGCAAGCGCCACTTTGGAAAAAAGCGGTTGATGCATCTAACAGCGTACTTGGCGAAATTTTAGGTAAAGTATACGTAAAAGATAACTTCCCGCCTGAAGCAAAAGCACGTATGGAAGAGCTGGTAGATAACGTTATTAAAGGTTACGGCGTTGCTATTGAAAACCTTGAGTGGATGAGCCCTGAAACCAAGCTTGCAGCCCAAGAAAAGCTAAACAAATTTACCCCAAAAATTGGCTACCCAGATAAGTGGAAAGACTACTCACAGCTGAGCATTAACCCTGATGAATTAGTGGGTAACTACATACGTTACAGTCAGTGGGCTTATAGCGACATGATTGCTAAATTAGGCAAGCCAGTGGACCGCTCTGAGTGGCACATGACGCCACAAACAGTGAATGCTTACTACAATCCAGTAAATAACGAAATTGTATTCCCAGCTGCTATTTTACAGCCACCGTTCTTTAATTTAGAAGCCGATGACGCTGTAAACTACGGTGCAATTGGCGCAGTAATTGGCCACGAGCTAGGTCACGGTTTTGACGACCAAGGTGCTAAATACGATGGTGACGGTAACTTACGTAACTGGTGGAGTGAGTCTGACCTTAAACAGTTTGAAGAGCGTACCGGCGCGTTAGTAGCGCAATACAACGAATATAAACCATTTGAAGATGCGGGTGTTAACGGCGAGCTTACCCTTGGCGAAAACATTGGCGACCTAGGTGGTTTAACGGTGGCTTATAAGGCGTATCAATTATCGTTAGGTGAGAACAAAGCGCCTGTTATTGATGGCTACACCGGCGATCAGCGTTTCTTTATGGGTTGGTCACAAATTTGGCGTCGTAAGTACCGCGATGAAGAGCTACGAAACCGCTTAATGACAGACCCGCATTCACCAAGTCACTACCGTGTTATCGGTATCTTGTCGAACATGCCTGAGTTTTACCAAGCGTTTGACGTAAAAGAAGGCGACAAAATGTATATCAAACCAGAAGACCGCGTAAAAATTTGGTAATTGATAGCCTGTTAGTTAACTTGAATCTGGTTAAGAGATAAATTACCCAGCTTTTAGGTTAGTAAATAAAAGCCAGTAAGTGTTTAGCTTGCTGGCTTTTTTATATTTAAATACTGAGTACTAATACCAATGCGCAATAATACTTAATTTAGGGCTACTGCATGAGTGTTTTATGCATCCAGCTTTGATTGCTTAAAATATTTTTATACAAAGCCAGCTGGTTTTGCGCACGTTCTAAATTATGTTCTGCATGGGTGGTTTTAAAGTACACGTCGTTATTTAAGTAATCAGTTAAAAACCGCACACTGAGCATTAGCGGCATAACTTTAGCGCCAAGTAGCAAACTTGCTTGCTCTTTGTTGCTAATAGCCGATTTAAGGGGGGCAAGGTAGCCTTTAACAAGCGCTGTAAATACCTCTTTGCGAATAACCACTTTATCAATATTAATCGAATCTTCTGCCTCAGCGCAGCAAAATGTGCGCACCATGTCTCCAAAATCATACAATAAAAAGCCTGCCATACATGTATCTAAATCGATAACTGCTTTTGCTTTATATGTATTGCTGCAATACAGCATATTATTTATTTTAGTGTCGTTGTGGCACACCCGGGTGGGCAAATCGGCTGTTACGTCAGCGAGTTCTTTTACTAAATGCTGTTGTGCAATGCAGTAGTCAATGTCGCTTTTACACTGCTGCAGCCGCTCTTTAGTGGCGGTGCTAATAGCTGTATTAAGCTGCTCAAAGCGCATAGCTAAGTTATGGAAGTCAGTAATAACAGGGCAGAGGCTTGATGCGTCAAAATCGAGCAAGGCACGTGTAAAGGTGCCAAATGCAAATGCGGCTTGCTGTGCGTGATGGGGCTCTGTAACCACATCTTCGCTAATACTTTGGCTAATAAAATTAAGCACGCGGTAGTACGAGTTGTTAATTGTAATAAGGTATTCACCTTGGTAAGTACTTATATGCTTAACAATGTCGAGCGGGTAAGTATTTGCTTGTTGTTTAGCGCTTAGGTGCTGCTCAATTAACTGTGCGTTATTAACCAGTTGTGCTGGGTTTTTAAATACATGGGTATTGAGCTTTTGAACAACAAATTGCTGCGCAGCATTAGTTAACAGCCATGTGGTGTTTATATGTCCGCTGCCTAAAGAGCTCACCTGAGTAAGCTCAGGGTTTAGCGCTAATAGCTCACTTAATTTATTTTGTATTGCTGTATTCATGTGCTTTACGCGTATCGCGTTTGTATTTTTTCGATAATCTCGGCGTTAGCAGCAGGGAACTCATAGTTACTAAGCTCATTAATAGCGACCCATTCACTTGGTTGCCCTTCGGCGCCATGAGCTTCACCGCTAAAGTTACTCACAACGTGAATATCAAGCTTTACACATTTATCGCCATAGTCATGTTCAATTACCATAAGTTGGCTAGAGCTGTGAATGGTAATGCCAACTTCTTCACTTAGCTCACGCTTAAGTGCAGCAAATACGCTCTCGCCAGCTTCTACTTTCCCGCCTGGAAATTCCCATAAGCCACCTTGATGTTGCTCATCAGCACGCTTGCAGATAAAGATGGCGTTATTTTTTTTTATTACGCCTACCGCTACATTTACAATTTTTGTTGTCATGTTTTTTCTCCATAAAAAAAGCGACGCTAGCGTCGCTTTTTAATTACATACAATGCGTCGTTACTTTAATTTACCACAACATTGCTTAAACTTTTGTCCTGAGCCACACGGACACGGATCGTTACGGCCAACTTTAGGCGCTGTTCTTGCCATTACAGTTGCGCTTTGAGGTGCTTCACCGCCTACATGTTCAGCTTCTTCGTGTTGGTACTCGCGAGGGGCATTTTCACTTTTACGGTGTTGCTCTTCTACTTTTTCAACATCTTCTTCGGCACGAACTTGTACTTTACTTAAAATGCCCACTACATCAACTTTTAAGTTTTCAAGCATTTCGGTGAATAGCTCAAACGACTCGCGCTTGTATTCTTGCTTAGGATTCTTTTGTGCATAGCCACGTAAGTGAATACCTTGGCGTAAATGATCCATTGCAGCAAGGTGATCTTTCCAGTGCTGATCAAGACTTTGAAGCATAATCGCTTTTTCAAACTGACGTAGTACAGAGTCGCCAACTTGCTCTTCTTTTTGCTTGTAAGCTTGCTCAACCGCTTGCTCAATACGCTCACGAAGTTTTTCTTCGTATAGTTTATTGTCATCAGCTAACCACTGCGTGATAGGCAGCTCAATCAGGAAGTCTTGTTTTAAGCGCTCTTCAAGGCCTGGTATATCCCACATTTCAGCAAGGCTTTGTGGTGCAATGTATTGATCAATAACACCGGCAAGTACATCACCACGGATTGCTGTAATGGTTTCTGAAATATCGCCTTCTTCAAGCAGCTCGTTACGTTGAGAGTAAACAACACGACGTTGATCGTTTGCTACATCATCGTACTCAAGTAATTGTTTACGTACATCAAAGTTACGTGCTTCTACTTTACGCTGAGCGTTTTCAATTGCACGGTTAACCCAAGGGTGCTCAATGGCTTCGCCGCGTTGCATGCCTAGTTTACGCATCATGTTAGTCATGCGCTCGCCGGCAAATATACGCATTAGCGCATCATCCATCGATAAGTAAAAACGGCTAGAGCCGGCATCACCCTGGCGACCAGCACGGCCACGTAATTGGTTATCTATACGGCGCGATTCATGACGCTCAGTACCAATAATGTGTAAACCGCCAGCGTCAATTACTGCATCGTGGCGAATTTTCCACGCTGCTTTAATTTCAGCAATTTGCTCATCTGTTGGGTTTTCTAGTTTTTCAACTTCGCTGTTCCAGTTACCACCAAGCACAATATCGGTACCACGACCGGCCATGTTGGTTGCAATTGTTACAGTACCTGGTAAACCAGCATCCGATACGATGTCAGCTTCTTGCGCGTGGAATTTAGCATTAAGTACGTTGTGCTTAATTTTTTCTTTGCGTAAAAACTGCGATAAATACTCAGAGCTTTCAATCGAAATAGTACCTACAAGTACAGGCTGTCCGCGCTCTTGGCAATCTTTAATATCGGCTAAAATAGCTTCGTATTTTTCTTCTTGTGTTAGGTAAACTAAATCGGCGCGATCATCACGGATCATCGGCTTATTAGTTGGCATAACAACCGTGTCTAGGCCGTAAATAGATTGAAACTCAAATGCCTCAGTATCGGCTGTACCTGTCATACCGGCTAAAGTTTCGTATAAACGGAAGTAGTTTTGGAAAGTGATTGAAGCCAGTGTTTGGTTTTCGTTTTGAATTTTTACACCTTCTTTAGCTTCAACAGCTTGGTGTAAACCTTCAGACCAACGACGACCTTCCATTGAGCGCCCTGTGTGCTCATCGATAATAATGACTTCGTTTTCTTTAACAACGTAATCAACATCTTTTTGATAAAGCTTATGGGCACGCAGTGCGGCATACACATGGCTCAGTAATGTAATGCTTCCGGCAGAGTAAAGCGAGTCACCTTCTTCAATTAAACCACGCTCAGTAAGTAGGTCTTCTACTTTAATTTGACCGCGCTCAGTTAAGTGAACTTGCTTAGACTTTTCGTCGATTGTGTAATCGCCATCGCCTTCAATGCCTTCTTCGTCTTCTTTTTCTTGAAGTTCTAAAAGCGGCACAATTTTATTGATTTCGATGTATAGCTCAGAGCTATCTTCAGCTGGGCCTGAGATAATAAGTGGTGTACGCGCTTCATCAATTAAGATTGAATCCACTTCATCCACTACCGCATAAAACAGTGGGCGTTGTACACGCTCATCAATGCTAAATGCCATGTTGTCACGTAGGTAGTCAAAACCAAACTCGTTATTAGTACCGTATGTAATATCGGCACTGTAAGCTTGTTTTTTCTGTTGTGGCATCATGCCTGGTACGTTACAGCCCACAGTAAGGCCTAAGAACTCAAATAACTCGCGGTTTGTTTCAGCATCACGTTTAGCAAGGTAGTCGTTCACGGTAATTACGTGCACGCCTTTGCCTGTTAAGCCATTTAAGTAGGCTGGAAGTGTGGCTGTTAGGGTTTTACCTTCACCGGTACGCATTTCTGCAATACGACCTTGATGTAAAACCATGCCGCCTAATAGCTGTACGTCAAAGTGACGCATGCCATTTACACGCTTTGACGCTTCGCGTACCACAGCAAATGCTTCTGGTAGAATGTCGTCAAGGCTTTGTCCGTTATCGTAACGTTCTCTAAACTCAGCTGTCTTAGCTCTTAAATCTTCATCAGAAAGCGCTTCTAATTGCGTTTCTAGCGCATTAATTAGCGCGACCGTCTTTCTTAGGTTTTTA
>NZ_DJHW01000069.1:0-10038 GCF_002433295.1 Pseudoalteromonas sp. UBA6610
TATGATTATCAAATCTTGACTTCACACATCAAAACTTAAATTAGTAAAATTGCTTTGATATAAGCTATTTTACCCTCTAAAAGCGAAGCGCCTCTAATCCTCTTTGTGGATTGGTCTTTAAAGCTTTCTCTTTTTCCGAACGTGATGGCGAATTTAGACGTGTCAAAAAAGGCAAGGGGTCAAATCTTGACTTCATACATCAAAACATAAATCGGTTAAAAGCTTTTGATATAAGATATTTTTACCCTCTAAAAGCGCAGCGCCTCATAACCTCTTTGTGAACTAGCTATAAATAATTAAGGTAGCTGGCACTTTAAATTTCATCACTCTAAACATAAAACATCGGCGAATTAGCACTCTAAATCACGCCGATGTTTATAACTTATTTAAGTAAGTGCCTTACTAAAAAGGCTCTAAACCTTAGTCTTGCTTACGGTTAAGGCTAAATAAGCAGATTGCTAAAAGTAATGTTGCAATCATACCCGATGCGCCAGCAACGCCTGATGGCAGGAATCCATCACGCCCAGCAATAATTAATACTGCATTGGCAAGCATTGCAACTGCACCTGCTAAGGCTGTAAGGCCGCCAATGGCTTTGCCACCTTTAGCAATAAAAGATAGGCCAAATACAAGGGCTGCTAAGCCTAATAATAATTTAGCTGCGTAGTAAATCATGAATGATAAAGACACCACGCCACCAATTAAAGGTTGTGCGCCTTCTACTGCGCCCGCTACTTTACCAAATGTTGAAAACAACGTTAGGCCAATGCTTACCTGTACTATGTTTAATATTGCGCTAAATGTGATAGCCGACCAACCTAGTTGAGCGTTTTTAGCTTGCACCATAGTGGTACTTGCAAAGGCCACAAGCACAGTAAACAGCACGGCTTCTAGTCCCCATGCATACTGTCTTGAAAAGCTAATTTCAGCACTGTAAAGGGCTGTAAAAATAGCCTGGGTTATCGCCAACGCTAACAATAACGATGCTGTAATTAGGGTGGTGCGTTTATGTGTAAATTCCATTATGTACCTCTTATAATTTTATATTTGACGCTTTAAAAGTTGTAGTCGCTTTGCATACATCAAACAGATGAAAGTATTGCTGCTATAAGACAGGTAAAGCGGAGTAATTATTTCACTAAAACCAATAAAAATAATAATTAATATTAAATAGGCTAAAACTTGCGCTTTTAATGAAACTTAAATTGGCATTTATACCCACAAACAATGTTTATGGGTATTTTTATAAATGTTATTTATTAAGATAAAAGCCTAAAATGAGACCAATCACTTAATGCGATAATAGTTTGCTCTGTAGGCGGGGCTACATAGATTAAAGCTGCAATGGCAATTATTGATGCCAAGGTAATTAATTTATTGTCGAAGTCGGCTATTTTTAACGCGGTGCCAAAGGAGCGTTTAATAGTGACATTGCTTAAATCTACACTGTAAATTTCATCGAGTAATAAATGAATTAACCCGCCGATTAAAATAAACCCACCTGTTAACCAGGCAAAGGTGGCTGCTTGTGTGGTTGTTTGCTCGTTTAGTTGCCACGTTACTTGCGTTGTTAAAAGCGCGCATAGCACTAAAAATAATAACGAGTGGCAGCTGCCTCTGTGCACGGTGATCCATTCAAAAATGGGCCTAATAATGTATTTCATAAACCCGTACACTAATAACGGCACTACGATTAGCTCAATAAAGCTAATTTCGATTATTAGCTCGGTGGTTATGTAATGCAGCACCAGTAATACAGCGCTCAGTGCGAATAAGTTAAAAATAGTATTGAGCGAGGTTGAGTTATCTGAGTCTATGTCGGGTAATAAGCCGCCAATTGAGCCTAAAAACCATAACCAAAGTGCGCCGTTTAAATCAATATGGCCTGCAGTTAATAAAGTGGCCGAGCCTAAACCTGTGACGATGACTGCAGTATTAAGATGAGTATTGAAATTTGCCATTGTATCTCTTGATAGAAAAATAGGTGGGCATTTTAGCAATTGAAAACTTAATAGTTCAATTTACTTTAAAGTAAGGTGTAAATAACTTAAGTACTTAATATTAAACGCTGCGTTATGAATGATTTTAGCCTAAATGGTTATGGATTTTTGTAATAGGCAAAACCCGTTGAATAAATCAACGTGGGTAACACTATTAAAACCTCTGCATCATTTGTTAATTATTAATATGTTATAGTGTTGCAATATGTGTTTGATATAGTATAACATTCACCGCATTCTAATTTCCCTTAATAGAGTTTGAATGTGAGTACACCTACAGCTGTTAATCAAACATCACCGAAAGGATCTCCACGTGTGGAACAAACACGTAATGAAGCCCTAAATACAACTCAAGCCGCTACTCAAGCAGTTAAAAGCGAAGCCATTATTGAAGTGGACTCGTTAAGTTTTAGCATTAAAAACAACGCTATTTTAAAAAACTTAAACTTTAGCGTAGGCTCAGGCGAAATTTACGCGTTACTTGGCGGTAACGGCGCGGGTAAATCAACCACGTTAAAAACTTTGCTTGGATTTAATAAACCCACTCAAGGCTCTGTAAAAGTAGCGGGCAAAGAGGTAACACAGGCACTTGATTTTGTACGCGGTAAAACGGCGTATTTGCCAGAGTCGGCCACGTTATATCCGCATTTAACTGCCTGCGAAAACGTGGCGTATTTTTTATCGCTTGCTGATATTAAAAAAACCGATGAGCAAATTAATGCTGCGTTTAACCGTGTAGCGCTACAACAAGCTGCATGGGAGCGTCCCATGCAAACGTACTCTAAAGGCATGAGGCAAAAAACTGCGATTGCACTGGCTATTTTACGCCAAGCCCCCATATTTTTACTCGATGAGCCTACATCGGGCCTTGACCCTGTTGCTATTGATGAGTTTAACCAGTTAGTGCGTGAGCTTGCATTAACCGGCGCTACTATTTTAATGGTAACGCACGATGTATACGGCGCATGCCAAGTTGCAAACCGAATTGGTTTATTAAGAGCGGGCGAGCTGGTGGGCGAATTTGACGCGCCAGAAAACGGCCGTATTGATACCGAGCAAGTTCATGCCGCGTTTGCACAAAGAGGCGCGTAATGAGCAAAAATAATTTTTCAAAGGTGGTTATAGTTGCCAAAGATGAGTGGCGCTATTGGCTTCGCTCAAAACTGGCGATGACCGTTTTAGCCATAGGTTTATTACTTACGCTTTCATCGGTGGTGGTGACTGCCATTACAATGCACGAACTTAGCCACACTCGTAATGAATTACAAAGCAATGCAGAGCAAAGCTTTGCTGAGCAACCCGATCGCCACCCACACAGAATGGTGCACTATGGGCATTACGCTTTTAGAACGCCAACCCCACTCAGCACACTCGACCCAGGTATAGATGCTTACACCGGTAACTCAATATTTTTAGAAGGGCATAGGCAAAATAGTGCAATGTTTGCCGAGCAGCGCCAAGGCACAGCTTTAACAAAACTTGGCAGCTTAACGCCTGCTTTTATTGTGCAAACATTAGCGCCGTTACTGCTTATTTTAATTGGTTACAGCTCTATTAGCCGTGAGCGCGAATCGCAAACGCTGTCGTATTTATTGGCGCAAGGCACCAAGGGCAGCACGCTTATTGCGGGTAAAGGGCTGGCGCTTTTGTGTGTTGTTGGGTTAATTATTGCGCCATTAGCGGTGTCGGCGTTATTTACGCTTAGCGCGGGTGAGAGCCTTTTAGCAGTTGTTAGTTTTATTGTGGGCTATGCATTGTATTTAAGCGTGTGGGTGTTAGTTGTTTTATTAGCATCGAGCGTGTTTAGTAAAAATAGTGGTAGCTTTACAGCGCTTGCGTTTGTGTGGATTTTACTGTGCATTGTTATGCCGCGCGTAGCAAGTACCAGTGCCTCTACGGCTGTGCCATCGGACGGTAAAATAGAAACCGACTTTGCAGTAAAAGCTGAGCTTAGAAAACTAGGTGATGGCCATAACACCAACGACCCCGCCTTTAAGCAATTTAAACAATCTCTGCTAAAAAAATACAACGTAAACAGCATTGATGAACTGCCAGTAAACTTTAGAGGGTTAGTGGCCAGTGAATCAGAGGCCAAACAAACTAAGGTATTAAACCAGTTTGCTGAGCAGCGCATGCAAAGTGAGCTTAAACAAACGCAGGTATCGCGTTACTTTGGTTGGGTATCGCCTATGGTGGCTATTCGCTCGCTGTCGATGATTGTAGTGGGCACCAGCATAGAAACCCATCATCGCTTTTTACGCGAAACCGAACAGCTGCGCTTTGATTTTGTGCAAGGGCTTAACAAAGTACACATTGAAAAGCTTGATTACCAAGTTGATATGAACCGTAACGCCAATACAGAGGCTACTAAAAAAGCGCGCGTAGGATCAGAGAACTGGCAAATACTGCAAAACTTTACCTTTGATGTAGATAGCGCTGATGTTCGCGCGCAAAGAAGTGTACCTACTTTTTTACAGTTAATACTGTGGATTGTAGTACTTGTAGGCGGTATTAAATTGGTAGGAAAACGTTTGATATGAGTTATTTAATTACACAACTTACACGAGAATGGGGCTTTTTACTCCGTCAAAAGTACCTTGTGGTATTGCTGTTATGTAGCTTTGTTTTATCGGGCTTTGCAATATACAGCGGGCTTAGCGAAGTAAGTGCGCAGCAGCAAACAATAGAGCGTTTAAAAGCTGCAGATCAAAGCGATCGCGCTAAAGTGCAGCAAAAGCAAGACGATCCGGGCATGCTGGCTTATTACAGTTTTCATTTAACGTATTCTCAGCCATCTAACCTTGCTTTTGCAGCATTAGGGGAACGCGATATATTCCCGTGGAAACACCGTATTAATTTATTGGCCATAGAGGGGCAAATTTACGAAAGCGATGCGCAAAATGCCGAGCTGGCACAAGCCGGTAAAATTGATTTTGTATTTGTAATTAGCGCCTTAGCACCACTGGTTATTATTTTGCTGTTTCATGACTTATTTGCAAATGAGCGCACTAGCGGCAGGCACGACCTACTGGTTACTACAGCTAAATCGTACTTTGCTTTGTGGGGCGCACGTATAACGGTAAGGTTTTTAGCAGTAATAGTGTGTTTAATGCTGCCATTTTTTATAGGTGCATTTATAGCTGGGGCAAGCGCGTTTGAAATTGCGTATGTATCGCTGCTTTGTATTGCTTACCTTGCATTTTGGACTGCGCTGAGTGTGTGGTGGGGCAAAAATGCGACTAGTGCCCCGCGCGTTGCCTCTGGCCTAATTGGTTTATGGGTATTATTTGCTTTTATTATTCCTATTTTAGGCGACCTTGCTATAAACAAGTCGGTGCATTCGCCTAAGGGTGGCGACATTATGCTTACTCAGCGTGAAGCCGTAAATGATGCCTGGGATTTACCAAAATCTGCCACTATGCAGCCTTTTATTAAAGAGTACCCAGCACTTGCGCCATACATTGCTATGAGCAGTGAGTTTGAGTGGAAATGGTATTACGCATTTCAGCAAATGGGCGATTTAAAAGCAGCGCCGCTTTCAAAAGCATACCGAGACGCAGCCGCTAAAAAATATGATTTAGCAGGCGTTGTGTCGTGGTTTTCGCCACCGCTATTATTGCAGCGCAGCTTAACACGCGCCGCCCAAACCGACTCAGTAGCGGCGTATGCATACGAGCAGCAAATTCGCGATTATCATCAGCAATTACGTGAGTTTTATTACCCTTGGTTATTTTATAAGGGTAACCCGCCTAAATCAGTTCTCAATAACATGCCACGCTTTGAGGCTATAGCAAAGTAATCCTTACTAGGCGCGCTAACCGCCGCTGTTTGGCGCTCCTAGTAACAACACCATAATTATAAAACACTTATATTACTAACAAGGTTCACAATGAAAACCAACACAACAGGGCTTAAGCTCAACTATTTAAGTGCGTGCCTAGTAAGCTTATTTAGCAGTCAGGCTTTGGCTACTGAGCAAAACCAGCAAACACACAGTGCTAACACAAACATTGAAAGGCTGTCTGTGGTTGCTACGCGTCAAGCTTACCAAGGTAACTTTAGCCAACTAGAAACTCCACAATCAGAGCTTAAAATTGATTTAGAAGCCCTTGAAAATGCAGGTGCAGTAAGCCTTGACCAAGCGCTTGACTTATCGGCCTCTGTTGCACGGCAAAATAACTTTGGAGGGCTTTGGAATAGTTTTTCGTTACGTGGCTTTGTAGGCGATGAAAATCTACCGAGTAACTACTTAGTAAATGGTTTTAATGCTGGGCGCGGTTTTGGTGGCTCGCGTGATTTGTCGGGTATTGAGTCGGTTGAGGTTTTAAAAGGCCCGCGTGCGGCTTTATTTGGCCGTGGTGAGCCAGGTGGTACAGTAAACCTAGTTACTAAACGCCCAACGTTTGATACGCAAGGTG
This sequence comes from Pseudoalteromonas sp. UBA6610, assembly GCF_002433295.1. Taxonomy (NCBI): domain Bacteria; kingdom Pseudomonadati; phylum Pseudomonadota; class Gammaproteobacteria; order Alteromonadales; family Pseudoalteromonadaceae; genus Pseudoalteromonas; species Pseudoalteromonas sp. UBA6610. Next base: position 6,419 of record NZ_DJHW01000069.1, read on the forward strand.
AAATTAAGCTCTCGGTAGCAAGTTTTAATACTTACCGCGCCGATGTTGATTACACCACAGCGCTTAACGATGACGTTGCAATTAGACTGGTTGGTTTTTACGAAGACGCCCAGAGCTTTAGAGACACCATAGAAACCACTAAACACGGCTTTAGCCCGTCAATAGTGTGGAATATTAACGACAGCAGCCAACTTGTTTACGAGCTTGAATACAGCGACCAAGAAGTGCCGTTTGATAGAGGCGTATTAGCCATAGATGGCGAACTTGGGCTTATTCCACAAAGCCGTTTTTTAGGTGAGCCGGGCGATGGCCCAATTGAAGCCGATGTACTAGGGCATCAGTTAGAGTACATTCATGACTTTGATGATAACTGGAGCATTTTATTTGGTGCAAACTACCGTGATACCTCTATGGAAGGCTTTGCAACCGAAACCGGGTTTGGCGGCGTAGTTAATGGCGAAGTAAACCGCTTTAGGCGCTACCGCGATTTTGATGCTCAATACCATGTATTGCGTGCAGAGCTAAGCGGCAGCCTTGAGCTGGGCGGTTTTGAGCACCGTTTAATTATGGGTGTTGACGCTGATAAATTTGAAAACGATCAATTTATTTTACGTGTACGGGGCGATCAATACATTAATGTATTTAACCCTGTATACGGCGCGTATGAATTACCAACGCCTACATCTAATACCGACCGCGTAGAGATTCAAGAGTCGGTAGGGGTATTTATTCAAGACCAAATAAGCGTAACCGATAAGTTAGATATTCGTATTGGTGCCCGTTTTGATGATTACGAGCAGCGCTTAAATAACCGTTTAGCAGGCACTAATACTAAACAAACGCAGTCGCGCGTGAGCCCGCAGTTTGGTGTGGTGTATGAAGCCGGTGATTATGTATCTGTTTATGCAGCCTATGGCGAAAACTTTCGCCCGCTTTCGGGCACTGATACCAATGGCGATGGTTTTGAGCCAAACCAATCTACCTCTGCTGAGCTAGGTGTAAAATTTACACTTAACGATGGCGCGTTATCTGGTACCGTTGCCGTATTTAAAGTAGATCAAGACAACATGCTAGTAGTAGATGACCCAACAGCGTTTACCTACGCAGCCATTGGTGAAGCGCAAAGTAAGGGAATAGAAATAGACCTAACGGGTGAGCTTAGCGATAGTTTAGAAATTTGGGCGTCGTATGCGTATGTAGATGCCCAAATAGAAAACTCATTTTTTGATGCTAACTTTGGCTACACAGTAGAGGCCGGCGAGTCACTTTTAAATGTACCAGAGCATCAACTTAGCTTGCAGCTTGTTAAATCGGCCGAGTTATATGGCAATGCAATTAAATTTGGTGGCGGGCTATTATTTGTAGACGAACGCAATGGCTATTTTGGTACCGACTTTAAACTACCCAGTTATACAACCGCGCGTGTATTTGTAAATTACGATGTAACAGACGCGATTGGTGTTACGGCTGAGGTAAATAACCTGTTTGATGAAACGTATTACACAAACTCGTTTGCCGATGCATGGGTACAACCTGGTAAACCACGTAACGTTAAATTTTCTGCCTCTTATAAGTTTTAATTGGTATTTTGCGCTGTAAACGTAAAAAGGTCGCTTAGTTAAAGCGACCTTTTTTATTTGGCGTGTTTGTATTTTTTTAATATTTTAGAGTACTCGCCTGAATTTTTTAACTTTTGCAGCTGAATATTAAAGTCATCACGTAATTTTTTTGATTTAAATAAATAGCCACTAGGGCTTTTACCAAACAGCGCAAAGTGATCTACAGGTTGTGTGCTATCAATACCTTTAAGGGTTGAGCGATAGTAATCAAAACTTTGTTTATCCATTTGAATGACATTAGCCTTATTTGAAAAAAGCATTTTAACTTGAAGAGATTGGTCGTGCACTTCGTAATATTGTGTATTGGCTTTTGCCATTTTTGCATATTCTTCACCTAAATGTATGCCGGCGCTGGGCCACGAGATTAAGCTGTAATGTGTTAAATCTGAAATTTTAGTAAAGTTAAAATGCTTGCTCCTTAGGGCTATCGCAACGTTTTCGTATTCATAGGCTTCGTTTGAAATATAACCGCTTAGGAGATTACCGTTTTCTGTGCTTAAGTTTATGTCGGCTAGTATGTGGAGCTTTCCATCTATATACTCTTTAGCGCGGCGAGTATAAGGGTAATAGCGTGGCTCTATTTGATAACCTAAAGGCGTTAATGCGGCTTTAATAATATCGAGGGTTAGCCCGCTGTTGGTATGTGACATTACAAAAGGTGGTAGGGTTTCGCCAAAACCTACAACTAATTTTTGTTTAGTAGGCGATGCACAGGCAAAAGAGGATACAAGCAGTGTAGTTATTATAAAAAAGTTTAACTTCATTAGGCTGTTTAAATTAACTTAGCATACTAAAAAGATAGTAACTAAGTGGTTATGTAACAAGTAAATAGCCCATTAAAGTATGATTAAATACCTTTAATGGGCAAGTATTAGGCACAAAAGGTTAAACTTGGCACCGTTTAAAAAGGTGCGTAGCCGTCTGGCGTTGTTTTTGGCGTAGTCCAACGCTCTTTTGCATCAATATCTGTACGTTTAGAACCCGGCGCTGGTATACGGCCATTATCGCCAAAAAGCCATAACACTAGGTTTGTTCTGTCGCCACTGGTTATAGGTTTTGCCGCGTGTGGTACATTGCCTTTGTGGATCATGGCGGTGCCTGGTTTAAAGCTAAGTTGCACAACTTTTTCGTTTACTTGGTCGTAAAAATCAAGCTCTGATCCGCTAAATTCTTCGCCAGGTAAGTTTAAATTAATATTTAATGTTACTGATGATGCATCGGTATGCGGACGAATAGACGCATCTGTACTTGGGTCGTAATAAATAGAAAAACCAAACGTTTGCGTATCGTAACTTATGATTTCAGGAAACAATAAACGTGAAATAGGGCGCATGTATGTATTTAATACTTGGTTATAAAATGCCTGAAAACTAGGAGCAGCTAAATAGCCCTCTGAGCGTTTGTCGAGCATGGCGCCGCGGCGGTTTAATACAATACCGTACGGTGGACGCATAGGAATGTTAGCATTCCATACTTTTTCTAGGTAACCACGTAAAACTGCTAGGCGCTCAGGATCAAAAAATTGAAACTGATACACATCAGTTGCTACTTCTTCTAGTAGTGATTTTACTAAATGCTCTTTTGATGGATCTTGCCATGCTGCATTAACGGCTTCACGTAAGTTTTTATCTAGTAATGAATCGTCCAAGGTAAAGGTGGTTGTATCTACTTCGGTTTCTTCCCACTCTTTCCAGGCTTGTGTAAGTAGTTGGTCGTTGTTGTACCAAAAATGCTGTACAGAGTGCTCACGATTTAACATGGCCTCTCTTGAAGGTAACGCTAGAGCACGAGCAAGTTGTAATTGGGTGGCAGACATAATGTGTAACTCCAGTTGTTGAATTAGGTTTTATCAATCTAGGAGTGCAATTTATTATATTTATAAAGTTAGATAAATAAGCTGTTTTAGGAAACAGTATCAAAATAATGTTTATAATTAGGGGCGGAATGAATAGAATTAGCTGTTAGCTGTTACTTAAATGATCTGACTCCATAAAAGTAGAC
>NZ_DJHW01000067.1:0-11781 GCF_002433295.1 Pseudoalteromonas sp. UBA6610
CTTCTCCACCATTTCTTATTAAAATAGGTAAATCAAAACACATTGAATACACTGGGTAGTTACGGCATTATTAATAACAACTCCACTAACGTAAGTTTAATTATGTTTCGTTTAATTGCACCTTTAATAGGCCTTGTGGCTTTAAGTACACACGCAGCCCAAGACATTACGGTTTATAAATGCACAATTAAAGGAGTCGCTACATTTAGCCAAACACCCTGTGCTGACAATGCAGAAGTTATTAAGCTAAAACAGCCACTAGTTGCCGATAAGTACGGCAATAATGCAAACTCACCCGCAATGCCTGGTGCCTCTGTAGATAACTACATTGAGATTAAAAAAATTGATCGTGAAATTAAACGCCACCAGCTTACTATCAAAAACTATAAAGAAGACTTAGCCGACGCCAAACAACAAGCCAGCTATGTTACTCAAGATCAAGCTAATAGAATGGGCGCCGAATCAATAGCCGATGCGATAGCCACTAAAACTACGGCGATTCAAAACCGCTATAACACCTTAATTAGCGCTGTAGAGCAACAAATCTCTATTTTACAGCAGCAAAAACAGCAGCTGAGCAAACAACCTTAACTGCTAAATAAGCAGTTTACACATTGCGCAAGGTACACCTTTTACAACATATATTAAAAAATACCGCAAATAACATACTGTTCGCTATACTGATATTTAAAATTAAGTACTTTTAAAAAGTCAGGGAGCTATGTGAAAAATTTTAACTCAAAATATCATTCAGTTATCTTTTACATAATTTTTTCATTAGCGTACTTTTTAATTGGTATTTCACTCACTAAGCTCGCCTTTAATACTCAAATTATCCCGGTATGGTTACCTGCAGGTATTGCCTTAGTTGGATGCTATATGTGGTGGTGGCGCTTCATTCCAGCGCTTTTTATAGCAGCCTTTGCTTTTAACTTTAATATTTTTGACAGCACAGCTCACGATATGGTGTTAGTTGGCAATACCTTCAGCCAAGCCATGTATATTGCTATTGGCATTGTATTGCAGGCAATGGTGGGGGCTGGTTTACTTAAATATTGGCTTGGACACCCGCTGTATTTTAAAAAACGCGCAAGTATCATTTATTTTATTTTTGTTGTGGGCATTGCGGTTAGTTTAATTTCAGCAAATTTTGGGGTGTTTGCGCTGAGCCAATTTAACTCCGCATACGATATTAAAGATCATTGGCAAAATGTGTTATTTTGGTGGCTAGGAGACTCATTAGGCGTAATTATTGCCACTCCTCTGCTGTTGGTGCTTACTCAGTTTAAAGGGCAAAATAGGCCTATATCGCCACTGCCTACGTTAGCGGTATGTAGTATTTTATTTGTATCTGTTGCAGTAACTACTCAGCTTTATAACCAAGAAAACAGACAAAATACCGTTAAAGTCGCCGAGCGAGAAGCTCACATTATTGAAAATAGCTTATATCGCTACATCAACCAAAGTTTAATAGCAGTGCAAAGCTTAGCCAGCCAAGTACAATCTAACCCAGATTTAAACCAACAAGACTTTTACGCCTACGCCAGCGAGTTACTGACGCAGCATTCGTTTATTAAAGCGCTTTCGTGGAATCAAAAAATAGCGCAAAGTGAGCGAGCTTCGTTTACCCAAGAAGTTGCCGATATATACCATCTAGACTTTGAAATTGTCGGCGAGCCCCTTGAGCCAGACGATCCGATGGTCATCGTTAAATACATTGCCCCTTTTAATGGCAACCAAAAAGCGGTTGGTTTTAATGTGTATTCAAACCCAGACAGAAAAGCATCGCTAGTAAACCCTGCAATTAGGTATCAGCCAGTCAGCACTAAAATTATTCAGTTAGTGCAAACAGCTGAGCCTGAGCCTGCCTATCTGCTATTTGCCCCCGTGTACGAACAACAACAGCAAAAAGCTATTATAAAGGGGTACGCAACAGGTGTGTTTTTAGTGCGTAATATTATTGAGCAAGCGATTAACGAGCAACAATCAGAGATGTTTTCTATTGCGCTCTATGAAGATGTAAATAAGCCCGCATTTTATAGTAACTACGGCAAAAGTTTAAATATTGCTCAGGGCAGCCGTGTTATGAAACTAAAACTCAGCTTTGGTGGGCAAATATGGAATGCACATTTAGCCTTAAAAGAAAAATACCTTGCCCCCCATAATAACCAATTAACACTGTATTTAATGGCCTTGCAATTGGTGGTATGCGCTTTAATTTTAATTGTTTTACTGCTTTTTAATCAGCAACAAATTGCCCTTACCCGAAAAGTCGCAGAGCGCACCCATTCGCTTGCGCAAGCTAAAAAGCAATCTGACTTAGCTAATCAGGCTAAAAGCCGATTTTTAGCCAATATGAGCCATGAAATACGCACACCATTAAATGCAGTTATTGGCTTTTCATCATTAGCGCGCAAAGAAGACAACGCACACACTCTTATTGGTTACTTAGACAAAATAAACTCTTCATCTAAAAGCTTACTAAACCTGATTAACGACATACTTGATATTTCAAAAATTGAATCACATAAGCTTAAGCTAGAAAGCACAGCGTTTGACCTTCATGCAATTATAAAGCGTATTAACACAATGTTTGAAGCCAGTGCAGCCAATAAAGGCATTGGCTGGCAGGTTAGCAGTCATCTTCCGGTAGATACTTGGTATGTAGGCGACCCTTTACGCTTTGAGCAAGTAGTGCTAAACCTTTGCAGCAACGCAATAAAATTTACAGAGCAAGGCAAAGTAAATGTAGACTTTAGCGGAGAGTTTATCAGTACTGACAAAGTTAAAATAACCGTAACCGTTACAGATACGGGTATTGGCATAGAGCCCACCCAGCAGTCCAAGCTATTTAGTGCCTTTACCCAAGCAGACGACTCAACATCAAGGCGATACGGTGGCACAGGTCTGGGCTTAACTGTCGTAAAAGAACTCAGTAAATTAATGGGTGGTAACATCACATTACAGAGCGAACCAAACGTTGGCTCTACGTTTAAATTTGACGTTGAGCTTCGCACCAGCCCAGTACAAGAGCAAGCCGAGCTTGTATACTCGGGTACTAAATTGGCGGCTTTAAAAGTGCTAGTAGCAGAAGATAACCCGGTAAACCAAATGGTAATTAAAGCCATGCTAGGCTCATTAGGTATTGTTGCCCATATTGTCGAAAATGGTGAAGCGGCAGTAGATATAGCAAAAGAGCAACACTTTGACTTAATTTTAATGGACTGCCAAATGCCAATAATGGATGGTTACAGAGCCACCGCCCTAATTAGACAATTTAAAAGTGAGGTAGAGCTGCCTATTATTGCGCTGACCGCCGATGTTATGCCTGAGGATAAAGCCCATGCTCAAGCCGTTGGTTTTAATCAGCATCTTGCAAAACCGCTAGAACTGGTTAAGCTAACCGCGTGCTTAGCCCAATACGCCGAAATTGAAGAGCACTAATACAATAATGCGCTAAATAAATGCGCTTGTGTTAACTTAGTTTAAAACGCCACCACCCACTATAAAGCAGCCCAAGGTAAGCAGTAATGGCCACTTTTACCCACCAATGGTTTAGTGATATTAACCAGATAGACGTACACGAATGGACTCGATTATTCGGTAATGAACCTTTTACCCGCCATGCATTTTTATATGCATTAGAGCAAAGCCACTGTGTAAACAAAGAGACAGGCTGGCAGCCTCAGCACTTAGCGGTTTATGAAGCTGACAAATTAGTCGCACTCGCACCTGGGTATTTAAAAAGCCACTCTTACGGAGAGTATGTTTTTGATTGGGCATGGGCAGAAGCCTACGAGCAACACGGATTAGCCTATTACCCTAAATGGCTAAGCGGTGTACCTTTTAGCCCTATTGAAGGCCAGCGTATTGCCATTGCACATACGAATACACAAAGCGTATACGAGTACATAAAAAAGCAATTAAATTTAACCAGTGTGGAGCAAGGTTGGTCTGGCTGGCATGTTAACTTTTGCCCAAAGTTTCAAGCTCAAGCCCTGTGTACTGAGGATATAATGCAGCGCGTAGGCGTGCAGTTTCAATGGTTTAATAAAGGCTTTAAAACCTTTGACGATTTTTTAAATACACTCACCGCACGCAAACGAAAAACGCTAAAAAAAGAGCGAGCTAAAATAGCGCAGCAAAATATTTCCATTGAATGGCTGCAAGGCTCGCACCTAAGCCCTGAAACAATGCAGCTATTTTGTGAGTTTTATCAGCGTACTTATTTAAAACGTTCTGGGCATTTAGGGTATTTAAATATTGAGTTTTTTACTTTATTACAGGCACTAATGGGCGATCAGCTAATTGTTATGCTTGCCAAAAAAGACAACAAAATAGTGGCAGCAACGCTAAGCTTACAAGGTGAAAACACCTTGTATGGCCGCTATTGGGGCGCCAGCGAAGAAATAGACTCCCTTCATTTTGAGCTGTGTTACTACCAAGGGATTGAGTTTGCGATTAAGCATAACTTACATTGCTTTCACTCCGGCGCTCAAGGTGAGCATAAAATACCTCGTGGGTTTGAGCCTGTTTTTACCTACTCTAGCCACTATATTGTTGAACCCGACTTTAGAGCAGCAATAAACGACTACCTAAAGCGAGAACGCCAGCATATGACAATTTATAAAACGCAGTGCGCTGATTTACTGCCGTTTAAAAACCAATAACTGATTGTTCGCTGGCATAGCTGTATCACTTATGAGTGTAAGGCCAGCATGCCTTGCTAATTGCTCTATGGCCTCAAAATCACGAATACCGCTAAATGGGTCACGCTGTGTTAAAAAGCGATCGAACTCTTCATTACTTGCACTTGTAAACTGCCCTTGGTATTTGAAAGGGCCATAAATACACACTACACCTTGGCTTACTAAGTGTGTTGAAACCCCTTTAAAAAATTGCTCAACCAACTGCCAACTTACAATATGAAACGTATTTGCTGTGTAAATAGCATCTACGTTATTTACCGGCCATGCATAATTCAAATCAAGCTCAAGAGGGCCGTGTAAATTAGTTAAATTTGCCTCCTTAAGCCATAAATTTATGCCCTCATGGTTAATATGGCGATCACTTGTATACCACTGTAAATGCGGTAATTGCTCAGCAAAAAACACACTATGCTGCCCCGTACCCGAGCCTATTTCGAGTACCGATTCTGTCTTATTAAAAACCGTTTTAAGCACTTCTAAAATAGGACCCTTATTGTTTTCACACGCTTGTGAGAAAGGTTTGATCATGACCTGCACCAATATTGAAACTTATTGCACAACATTAACGCAAAAAAATGGCACTGAACAATTAAAGTTTTATAGATAATTTATAAAAGTGAGTTAATTCATGGCACTAAAATAAAAATAAGGCGATGGTATGTATTATGCTTTAATTAAATCAACCCTAAGTAGGGTGTATTACCGATATTAAATACGAGGATAAAATTATGCATACTCCCCCTTACACCGCTGTAGACGCTGTGGTCTCAGTGACAGAAAAAAGCACCGAAAAACCAAGCAGCACCTGTGATAGTAGAGCCACTGTAATCGACTTACTTTCTCACTGTAACCAAAATCAACAGGCGCTAAAAAAACATGAAACAGACCAAATATTCATTCTTGGCTATAATTGATACTCAATTAAACGCTGCAAATAATTTTTATAATAACTGTTTACACTGAAACCGATTAAATGTAATGATAACTATTATCGTTAACTTGAATCGGTTTTTTTATGTCTCCCTTTCAGGCATTACAGCCTTATCATCATGAACTTGCTTGTAACTGCTTACGCCCGGGCTTACATGCGCCTATGGTGGTAGCTCACTACATAGAAACCGCTTTAAACGTTGCTAAAAGCTTTGAAAAACAGCGTAACCCCTTACTACAAGAATTATATTTATTACGCACTCACCATGAAATTATCAATAAAATGTGCGACCCTCTAATACACAATGCCATTCGTAAGCAGTGCCTTGAGCAATTATATAAACCCTTATTGGCATTAAAACGCTTTTACTATGCACATAACGATACTGAAAAATTTTTAAAACTTGAGCGCGAAGCTCGCGTACTCAGTCACGAATTTAACCCTTTTTAAGGAGCGACTTATGAGCAATTTTAGAACCGAATCCGACAGCATGGGTGAATTACAGGTCCCTAGTGATGCGCTATACCAAGCGCAAACCCAGCGTGCAGTTAACAACTTTGCTATTAGCGGCTTAACTATGCCAAAACAGTTTGTAACAGCGCTTGCATACATTAAGCAAGCAGCAGCACAAAGTAACTTTGAGCTAAATCACTTAAGTAAAAGTAAAGCCAACGCTATTGAGCAAGCATGCCAACAAATTATTGATGGCGAGCATTACGAGCACTTCCCGGTTGATATTTTCCAAACTGGCTCAGGCACCAGCTCGAACATGAACGCTAATGAAGTTATCGCTACGCTTGCAACCCGCATTGGTAATGAGCCAGTTCACCCCAACGATGATGTAAATATGGGCCAAAGCTCTAACGATGTAGTGCCTACAGCCATTGCACTAAGTAGTGCTATTAACGTGGTTTATGAATTACTGCCCTCTCTTGAAAAACTATCGCAGAGTTTAGAGCAAAAAAAGGCAGACGTTGGCAAAATAGTTAAAACTGGCCGTACGCATTTAATGGATGCCATGCCCGTTACGTTTGAGCAAACGCTAAGCGCGTGGCAATCACAAGTAAATAATGCAGCCTCAGGCATTCGCCATAGCTTAGAGCGAGTATGTGAGCTTGCCCAAGGCGGGACTGCTGTTGGTACGGGTATAAATGCTGATGGCGAATTTGCCTCAAAGTTTGCTAAAAACTTAAGCGCAAATGTGGGTATAAGTTTTAAGCCAAGCAGTAATTTTTTTTACAATATTGGCTCGCAAGATGCCATTGTAGCGCTCTCAGGTCAGCTAAAAGTGCTCGCTGTAGCACAAATGAAAATAGCCAATGACTTACGCTGGATGAACTCAGGCCCACTTGCCGGGCTTGGCGAAATAGAGCTTGAAGCACTGCAACCTGGCTCGTCGATTATGCCGGGTAAAGTAAACCCGGTGATCCCAGAAGCGGCAGCCATGGTAAGCGCTCAAGTTATAGGTAACGATGCAACCATCACCGTGGCAGGCCAAGCGGGTAATTTTGAGCTAAACGTAATGCTACCTGTTATTGCGCACAATATTTTACAAAGCATTGAGTTACTTGCTAATAGCGCCCAAGCATTGGCAGATAAAGCCATTGCGAGTTTTAAAGTAAACCAAACCAATATTGATAAAGCACTGGCCAAAAATCCTATTTTAGTGACTGCACTTAATCCGGTGATCGGTTACGAAAAAGCAGCCAAAATAGCCAAGCAAGCCTACAAAGAAGCCCGCCCAATAATTGATGTCGCAGAGCAAGAAACCGACCTTTCACGCAGTGAATTAGAAAAGCTGCTTAACCCCACTAAACTTACCCAAGGCGGTTTATAAAGGTAAATCTAAAACGGCTTTAATTACTTGATAATATAGTTTTTATTGCCGTTAAAAATGCACCGTGTATGATAGTGATGAATAATTCATCACTATCAAGGTTTGTTATGCGTACTCAACTGTTAGCCCTACTTTTACCACTTTGTTTAACTGCATGCCTCGAAACAACATCGCAAGATGCACCAACTAACTCGGTGAACGAGCTTAAAGAAGTACCGCATAAAGAAGTACCTCAACAAACCAGCAGTGAAAACAAGCACAAAACCCCTACTGATGCATCACAACCCATAAAAACCGCTTTAAAAGCAGTATCACTTAACGACATTAAAACCGCAAAAAGCGAGCTTAATACGTTAATTGCCAATACACAGTGCGACACCTCTAAACAATGTAAGGTTATGCCTGTAGGAAGCAAAGCTTGCGGCGGACCAAGTGATTATGTTGTTTACTCAACAAAATCAGCTAAAGAGGGGCAAGTCAGTTCGCTTGCAAAGCAAATAACAACGCTTGAAAAAGCCTACAACACACAAAATGAAATGATGAGCACGTGCCAGCATTTAACTTCTCCAAGCACGCAGTGTGTTGAAAATAAATGTGTTAAACTTGAAGGTTCAGCGGTAAGTGTATTTTAAGGACAAGGTTATGAGTTGTTTACCATCAGCAATTAAATTATCAATTGTGAGTGTTGCCACCAGCGCAATGCTATTACTTAGCGGCTGTGCAAGCACATCATCAAGTACTGAGCAAAATCAGAATTTGTCTGACTTGAACTACGATCTTAATAACATTGTTAGTGATAATAGTTGCACCGCAAGCTTTCAATGTAAGGTACTTGAAGTAGGTGCACGAGCATGTGGTGGGCCAAGTAAGTATGTTGTGTATTCAACACTTAATACCTCTCAAGAGCACGCCGAAGAAGTTGCCCAAAAAATTACACAACAACAAAAAGCGCAAAACAAAGCGCAAGGTCTAACCGATTGCTCACCGGTACTTGAGGTACAAACCCTGTGTATTAATCAGCAATGCCAGGCATTTGATATAAAATAGCGCAAACGCCAATTTCAGCGTTAACCTATAAAAGGTATTAACGCTGAAATAACCACCACCAGCACCACACAAATTCCTGCTTTAACAATGTATTTCATCGGCATTTCTTTTTTTACCCAGTACGCATAAATAAATCGCACAAAGTAACTTGCAGCTGTGCCAAATAAAGCAAAAATAATTAAGTAAGCAATTAAAATAATATTCATATAAATCTAAATTAACTACTTAGTGTTTTTAGTATGAGCAATTAATAACTCTGCTACTTGTTGCTTTACGGCTCGCTTATCATCACTTTGGACATTAAACCGCGTTGCAAGTTGGGCTATTTCATCATCGTTTAGATTAAACGATAGGCGCTGACGTGTTTTTTTAGACTTTACATCTAAGCCTAAAATTTTACGGATCATATCTGAGGGCGTAAGCTCTTGGTCAATGGCCTGCTTTTTTATCGACTTTTGTACTTCGCTGCTTAAATCAAATGCCATTTGTGTGGCACGCACGGCTTGCTCTTGACGTAACCACTTGTCTTTAGCATCACTCACTTCGCATCTCCTGGAAACAAGTCGACTATATCGGTAATTGGGCGTGTTAGCGTTAGTGACACTTCGGTCTCACCGCCATCCCATATTTCAATATTTAAGCCATGCCTTTCGTCTGGCGATGCTAAGCAAATCATTTCACAAGGTTCGCCACCCTCTTGCTCATAGCGCGGTAATGACTGGCCACGAAAATCTTTGTTATGGAAATAGCACACATAAGGCGATTCACTTTGCTGATAGCTTTTAGCTAAAAACTGCATAAACTGCTCTGGCGTATTTTGTACCTGTATATGAGTTAACGACTCTTCATCAAAAATACGTGAAAATTCGTCTAGCCCAAATATTTGCTCTACGTCGTCACGCTGAATTTTGATTGAAAAATTAGCCCACTGCTCGCCATCATCTTGCTCAATTTGTAAAAATACCACCTGTCCGCTGTTCGTCTCAAGCACAAACTCAGTATCACTACTGTGCTGATATTGATAGGTTTGAATATCAATAACTCGCAGCGTTTGCCCTTTTAACCACGACGGATACGCAAATGAATCGATAACGCTAAACATGTCACCTTTTTTAAGCTCACTTGCATGGTTAAGCTGACGTTCTGGCTCTTTTTTAGATTTGAAAAAATTAAACATAATGAGGCATCCCTTAAGCAAAAAAGGTAACTAAGCCACGCTTAATTACCTTTTATTATAAATGTACGAACTATTAGCCGTTTTGCTTGGCTTTAATGCGCGCTAAAATATCAGCACTTTTTGGGCTTGTATCGCCAATACCGGCTTCAGCCATTTTTGCTTTTAAATCGTTGCCATTTGTATCTGACTCAAGTTGCTTAGCAGCGCCTAACTGGTCACTACGATCTTGCTGGCGCTGTTTAATACGCTCAAGCGACTGACGAGCCGATGTCATAGACGAGCTATTAGTATTAAGCGTGCTGTTAACCGCCATAGTAGCTTGCTGTACGCTTTCTGTGGTTTTAACCATAGTAAGCTGACGCTGGTTTTCTTTAATCGACTTTTCAGCGTCTTTAACTTGTTGTTTAAGCGCTACAATATGATTGCTAAAACCTGCTAATACTTGCTCGTTTTCAGCTTTTTCAGCTTCAAAGTCACCAATTTTTTCGGCAATTTCTAATGCTAAGGCTTCGTTACCTTTTTCAAGTGCTTGGCCTGCATATGCTTCGTGCTCAGCAATTGATGCATCAACTGCGCTAATTTTACGCTTAGTTTGCATTTCTTTAGCCATTACTTCTGTAAGGCTCTTTTTAGCACGATTAAGTGCATTTTGCGCATCTGCTATTTCTTGTTCAAAAATACGAATGCCGTTTGCATCTACAATTGCTTCGCCCGCTTCACGCGCGCCGCCACGTACTGCTGTAAATAATTTTTTTAATATACTCATAATCTTAACTCCACTAACTAGTTACTAATCGTTTAAATACAAGGTCACGGCTTCTAGTGCGTCAATAGCGTTGTCAGCTAGTGTCACTAGTTCGTGGGTAATATCATCTAATGATGAATTTACCGACAGTGCACCAAAAATCGCGTATTTGTTATCGATTTTAGCAAATGCACTCAGTGGAATTGGCACGTTTAAACGTAGTAGTGTTTCGTTTAACTCGTTGCGTAATTCACTTTTTACTTCATCTTCGCCAAACAAGTAGCTAATACATAACAACTGCTCTTGTGTTTGCGTAACAAAAATTGGAAGCTCATCGTTTCCATCAACTATGACTTGTAAAACATCTTGCTCACCAGGGTTGGCAATCAAGAAAGACTCAAAGTTAGCGCCTTCTGTTTCAAAAGAAGCTAATTTTATTGAAAGTTCATTTAATTCCATGTCTCTGCCTTTTTGCTGTTTGACATATTATGTCTGAGTTAAGATTCGCATGGTCGACATATTATGTCAACCATGTTTTATTAATTTTTATACAATTCGCTTTCTATCTGCCACGCATTACGGTAGTAATCATATAGCTGACCAGAACCTAACCTATTGACCTCAATACTTTTAACTTGTTCAAAATACTGGTTAGGAAATACAAAGCTGGCTAATAAATATTCTTTACTTACCCACCTTGATGGCACCGGCATAGCGCTTATATTTTTAATTCGCCCACTGGCTGGCTGACCCATTTTAGTGGCTATTGTCCACCCCCATTGCCCAAACGAAGGAATATTTTGCTGGTACTGCTCAACATAATCAAAACCCGCCGCTTTTACCGTTTTAGCAATACTTAAAAATGCTTTTTTGGCATGATAAGGCGAGGTTGATTGCACAGCCATTGCGCCATCGGGAGCTAACAATTGACGTACATGGTTATAAAAATAGTCGCTGTACATTTTGTTTAAATCGGGATGATTAGGGTCCGGCAAGTCAATTAAAATAGTGTCAAATTGCTTACCTTGATCAAGGAGCCTTTCAACCTCTAAAAACGCATCTCCCACAATAATATTGGCGCGTGGGTCTAACATCGATTGTTTATTTAGCGCTAATAACCGCTTACTTATAGACTCAGGCGCTGCAAAATCACCGTCTTTATGGCCAAATAAATTAAGCAGCTGTGCATCTAAATCAATTAACGTTACGTCGTTCACTGGCCACTTTAAAACATCTCTAAGGGCAAGCCCGTCGCCACCACCAATAATTAATACGCTATCGTGCCGGTTTGATGCGAGCATTGCCGGATACACCAGCATTGAGTGATATATTTGC
>NZ_DJHW01000067.1:12092-19363 GCF_002433295.1 Pseudoalteromonas sp. UBA6610
AGCATTGAGTGATATATTTGCTCATCAATACTCGAGAACTGTAAACGTCCATTTAAATACAAGTCGGTGATAGGCGCTGGCTGGTTTTTACTTAAGCGCTCGGTTAATACTACATGCTGGTATTTAGTTGCTTGTGAGTAAATAACTTTATCTTTATAAAGTACATTACTTAAGCTGTTCATCCAGCCACTTCCCATCACTAAAATAAACCCAAACAGTGCCAATAACACTATATGGCAGATCAGAAGTGCCTTAGCAAAGCGCACATGAGCATGGTAGCGCCATAAAAAGGCGAGCCCTGCCAGTATATTAAAAAGAGCTGTCCACGCTGCAGCTTGCATTATAGGCATCGCCAGCATAATGCTTACCCAAATAGCCGCACCAATACCCGCGCCAATATAATCGGCACCATAAATAGTGCCTGCATTGTTTTCTAAAAAACGCCCGTACACATGTTGGCGAATACGTGCAATAAGCGGTATTTCCATACCAATAAATAAACCCAGTACTAAACCAAACACATAAGGTAAAAAGCGTGACCACTCTTGCAGCTTTTGAAATACATAGCCATTGAGCACAACATCTGGCGGTAAATTAAAAATACTAGAAAACAAATGAGGAAGTGAATAACTTACAGCAATTACACCGGCTATTGCCAGAATACAGCCCATGCCAACCAGGGCAATAATACTTTCAAGCCAAGCAAAGGCGGTAAAGGCATCTTTAAACCAACGGGCTAAAAATGCGCCTAAGCCCATGGCAACTATCATTGTGCCAATCATGGCATAGATAGCACTCTCTACAGAGCCCAGTACCCGCCCTGCGTAATGCGAAAGTAAGTATTCATAAATAAGGCCGCACCCAGCGAGTACGGCCATAACAGTTATTAGTAAAATATCGTGCCCAAGTAAACGTGATTTACTTGGGCTAGTTGTAGTTGATGACACTGATTATGCGCCTAGTAAGGTTGCCATAGTAATACCGACAGCAAACGACACTGCAGCAGAAATAGCACCTACACCTACATTTTTCTGACGGTTAACTTCATCTGAAATATCACAACCTGATAAAATTATTTTGATGGTGATTAAATGCAAAATGATGAATGCCACTAAACTTACAATCGCGCTAATAGCCCAATAAAGCAGGCTAGCATTAATGTTATCGGCCGCATACGGTGCAATACCTGATGCCGCAGTAATAGCTAAGGCACTTCCTACTAAAAAGCCTGCGTAGCGTATACCTACAGCTAAATTGCCATCAATAATGGCTTGTTGTAAACAATCACCGCTTTTATTGGTACGCTTAAATAATTGTACGCGGTATTGGCTTACAAGCAGTAGTGCAACACTGCCAATAATAAAGGCAGCAATAACGATAGGCAGCCCGTGCCAACCCTCTGTTGCTACCCATAAAAGTGCAGAGCGAATCACAATAGCCACACTCACTACATGACCAAAGTCGATAATAGAGGCTGTTACATTACCTTTTACAATTTCGTCGTGCAGGCTGACTTTGCGAAGCGCGACCTTGTCTTGAAAAAAGTGGCCTAATTTAATCAGTACAATGGCTAATACACCATAGCCTAGCATTTGCAGGGCTTCTTGTTGTAACGACGCAGCAAAGGCGCCACTACTCACACCCGTTAATACAATGGCAAGTGCAACTAAGCCTGCCGCAAAGCTAATACCAAAAGCAAAGTTATCACGTTCTGTTATTTCGTCATTTGCATGAAGGTTTGAAACCCAGCCCTTAATGTATTTTAGGCTTACAAATAACAACACGATAATTGCAAAATCAATCGCCAAAGCTTGTAGCGACCACGTAGTTATTCCATTAAATTCGTACATATTTCTAACTCCAACTTATTCTTTACTTACCACGGCTCACGCCACGAGAGGTTCTGCTACCGCTATTGCGTACCGATCCAGAGCTGTTGCTATAACTACTCGAACGCGAGTAACTACTGCGGCTTTTAGGCGGTGTATAACTACTGCGGCTTAAACCCGAGGCACCCGTTTTTTTGCTCGCATAAGGGCTAGTAAACTGTTTGCCTTGGCGTTGGTACGATTGTCGCGTACGCGTTTCTAAAGCACTTTGCGTTTTAATTTGTTTAGGGCTTGAGTAACGATAGCGGCCGTAATCGTTGTAATAGCTATATTTACGGCGGCTGCTCCAACGTCCGTATTCAACACGGTCAAATACATCGCCTAAAATACGGTACATGCCATACCACTGCCAAAAGCTAATACCATTACTATTAGTTTGCCAGTTACCGTAATTAGGGTTGCCCACCAATTGATTACCCTCGCCTGCGCCCTCTGCCTCTTTACTAATAGCACCAACGCGCGCAAGGCTGCCCTTAGACATATCCGCTAGCATATTAATCGGGTCCGTTAACGCATCAGAAAACAGCGTAGGCTTAGCCGCCTCACGTAGTAAATCAATACTGTGTAGCGTATCTTCGTAAGGAGGGATTAAATAAGTGCCTTTAATATCTTTAAGTCGTTGTGTTAAACCACTGTAAAGGGCACCCTGCCTTGTAGCATCAAGGGTAATTACATCAACAACCTGACTAAGTTCTGGCTGTTGCTGTTTAAGGAGTTTGCCATATTCTTTAAGCAATACAGCATTACGTATAGTCCCATTATCAAGCGCGGTACCAAGCTGTGCAAGCTCAACATCTGCCTTTTTAATAGACTCTTGAATTGTTTGTTGTAGTTGCTCTTCTTTAGATTGACAACCCATAAGCACTGCAAACAAACAAAACAGGCTCATAAGTTTCCAAGCTTTTATATTCGACATTCATGTCACCTGATTTAATAAATAACCGCATTAGTCTTACACAGGTCACTTATTAAGCCAAGAATGAAATTGCAACAAAGTAAGTCTGCCTAAAATAAAATAACCAGCTATAGTTACTCTATGAATTTAAACACATTCTTTTACTTACAAATTTAGTAAGTAACATCAGCGCTACGCGTAAGCCTTCTATTAATAAATAACAACAATAAGTAATAACTCTTTTAGTGAAAGAGCATGACAGTAAGAAGGGATTTGGCTAAATGTTTCATAGTATTCGTAACAAATTTATTATTATTACGACTTGTTTAATTGTACTAAGCGCTAGTTTTGTTTTTTATTTAGCTATTAATGAGCACGAGGATTTATACCGCCAATCAGTTGAAGAAAACCTCGATGCTATGTCATCAAATATTTCAGATAATTTGTTACGTGTTATGTCGCAAGAGATAGATTTATTTTCTATTACAACTGAGCTCTTGGGGTTAGATAGGTACGAGCACATAAAGTTTGTAAATGTATTTGATAGTAATTGGCAGCTAATACAGTCCTACGTGCACCCTAATTACTTAAAGTTCGAGGATTTTTCTCCACAGCTAAAGGGCATCAAACCGCAAAGTTTGCCCCGTACCGTCAGTGTTACTAATCAAGGCTTAGTTGCCTTAAAAACAATTGGTGAGGAGCAGTTCCCTGTAGGCTACTTATTAATTGTTCAGGATTTTAATAAGCCCCTTAATGAAAGCAAAGCGAGCTTATTTTATAGTGCAGCCCCTATCGTTATTTTTAGTATCGTGATCACCATCCTCATCTCTTTTTGGATATACCAACATTTATTAAGCCCGCTATTAAAACTTTCTAAATTCACACAAAAAGTAGAAAAAACAACTAACTATCAACTCCAATACCAAGGCTCGGGCAACGACGAAGTATCGCAACTTGGCAAAGATATTAATAACTTACTTAACACTATTAATGCCCAAGTGCTCACTAATCAAAAAAACACCGCACAACTACTAAAGCAAAAGCAATCAATGGAGCACTTAGCTAACTTCGATATATTAACTGGCTTACCTAATCGTATGTTTATTATGGGCTTACTAAAAGAAGAATTAACACGCTGTAAAAATAATCATCAAGATATAGCTATTATGTTTTTTGACGTAGATAGCTTTAAAGGTGTTAACGATACACTTGGCCATGAAACGGGCGACCTACTTTTAAAGGCGGTAGCCAGTAATATTAAAAAGCACTTACGCGAAAACGATGTTATTGCACGCTTAGGGGGTGATGAGTTTTTAATAATGCTGCGTAATATAAATAATTACACCGACGTTATTAATATCGCGGAGCAAATTATCAGCTCAATGCAAACACCTTTTACTATTAACCAGTGGGATATACCCACTGGGGTAAGTATTGGTATTGCCCACGCTAAAGAGGCCGAGTTTGACATTAATACATTGATTAGTAATGCAGACATCGCAATGTATGCCTCAAAAGAAAAAGGTAAAGGGTCGTACACCGTTTTCCATAGAAAAATGTTAGAAAACAGCAAGCGAATGGCTCAAGTGGCTAATTTAATTAGTCATGCGATTGCGCAAAATGAGTTTGAAGTTGTGTATCAGTTAAAAATAGCTGCCAATGGTGAGGCTAATGGCCTTGAAGCCCTTATTAGGTGGCACAGTGAAGAGCTTGGCTTTATTTCACCAGGCGAATTTATACCCATTGCAGAGCAAGCAGGTAAAATAAAAGCAATCACACAGTGGGTTGTCTCCAGGGTATTTCAAGATTTACCCACACTAAAGCAAACTATAGGTAACCATGTACTCGTTTCTTTAAACCTATCGAGCCATGATCTTAAAGATAATCACTTTATTGATGTTGTAAAAAATAAATTGGTTAAATACAACGTCGACATTGCAAATATCCAGTTTGAAATAACCGAATCAAGCTATCTCGATAATTTTGAAAACTCCAATGAATTCTTTAACCAAATAAAACAAATGGGCGGGTCTATAGCCCTTGATGATTTTGGAACGGGTTATTCATCGCTAAGCTACCTGACAAAAATAGATATCGATACCATCAAAATTGACCGTATGTTCGTTAATCAATTTGATAGCTCAGAAAAGGATGCGGCGGTATTAAAGGCCATACTCGATTTAAGTAAACGCCTAGGTTTAAAAGTATGTAGTGAGGGTATAGAAACAGCCAGCCAGGCTAACTACCTAATTGAAAATGGCAGTGATGAAATGCAAGGGTATTATTTTGCAAAGCCTGTAACCATAGCACACATTCCAGCAGCTAAAGCCCAGGCAAAAGAGGCATTTAAAGCGCTAACTTTAAAATAAGTCAGCGCTACTAGTTAATCATAAATTAAGGCGTTAGCGTTACAACAGTTAGCTCGTCCGGAATTTTTGTATCAGCAGGTAAATAAGCAACTGCATTTTCTTCTTTCAATAAATACGCAATAATTTCTTTAGTCGAGCTAAATTCTACGGGTGGCTTGCTACGCCCTGTAAACCTCATCTGAGCCCAATAAGCCTGAATTCTTGATTCGGTTAAGCCAACCAATTTCGTATTAAAATCGATTCGTAACGGGTTTCCGGCGGGTAAATTTACTGCTTTAAATTGACGACTCATCGCGCCGCCCATATAAATATGGCGAATTTGCTGCTTACTCAAAGCTAAGTTTTTATTGGCCGTATTAACAACAATGATCACTTTAGTGGTATGGCTATTATCCGCGTAGGCTTGTACGCTGATAAACAATAATGACCAAGTAAAAATACACAGCAGTATTATATGTCTAATCACGTAAGTTAACTTAGAGTACATCATCAAAATACCCAATCTAAGCCAATAAGGTAAAGATTCGTTTTTCTATTAAAGCTAACATCCTCAGGGATAACAAAAAAAGAATTACTAACCTCATCGCCCTCTAAAGCAGATACTTCCGCCTTTAATGCCAGATTAGGTAGCACATCCCATCGTATACCGAGTGTCCATGTTTTTAGTGAGTCAGGCGCCGACTCTGCAAACACGCTGTTATAAGCCTGTGCCAGCTGATCAAGCTCTACATTAGCACCAATAGGGATTTCATTCTGATTGGCATTAATTTCTACATCGCTGTCTGCAAAGGTTAAATGATAAGTAAAAGGTGCATCGTTATAGCCTACGGTTAAGTAATAGCTTTGTATAATCGGAATTATATCTAACTGTGTTTTAATCTTTACCCACTCACCTCTAAAAAAATAATCTAAATTATCATAAATAACACCAAATTGATCTGCATGCGCACTGCCCTGCGTTGTCAGCGATGCTGCACTTTGGCTAAAATTAAAATTCTCTAAAATATCTTGTAGTTGGTTAATCGATTTAAGATCTAGCGCTATGTTACCGTTATACCTTGAAGCCCTAAATTCTATATTTTCAATATTCAACTTCCCTATCACACCCACTAAATTATCCACCTCAAAACCTGTTTTAAAAGGGCCTATGCCAATACTTCCCGACTCTTCGCCATAGTACCCTTCAATACTGATATCAAAGTCATCTGAGCCAAATTTGTAAATAGCATCAATACCATTAAATGTTTTAAATAAGTACGTGTCGTATACTTGTTGTGGCGGATTGATCCATGGGTATGCAAACCCTACATCAGAGAAGTCGCTCATTGTAAAAAATGGGGTTCGCAGCTTACCGATTTTTATCTGTAGGTTTGTTGTGGGCGTATAAGTTAAATACAGCCATTCAAGTCCACTCTCACCAGATACCGTTGTGCTATCAGATCTAAATAATCCTTGTGCTGTCACTGACCAGTTTGTATTAAACTGATACTCAGCTTGAAGACCTATTAAACTTGATGGTGAAAAGTTAAGACTGTCATCGTAGCCTCTATATTCGACATCTTTTTCATCTAAATAACCACCAATAACACGTGCGTAGCCTGAAAAATCAAACTCATCCGATTTAGCCGGTAAATGGTGTAGGCTCACGATTAAAACGATTATCTGAAATATTTTATTTCGCATAGACACTCAGCAACCTAGATAAAAAAGCGCTGAATATTAAAAAGTAACGACATTTTATAATTCTGCAGGATAATTATTATGAGGTATAACTATAGTCAAAGTTAAAGAGTGTGGATCAAAATACTCTGAACTATAAGCTATTATTTTTATACATCTTAATAGATTAGTTAAGTTAAGAGACTTGCGTGTACTGTAATACCAATTCGCTTAATTAAGTGATCTATTTGAGGGTGGAAAAACGTGTTGATAGCTAGGCAAAATGATTAAGTATTATTGCGTATTGGTATTACTACAAAGAGTTTGAGCTCTGTGTTGTGTTTTATCCGCGGGTTTCGTGATACTCAACCCACGCTACGGAGGTGATGGAGACTGTGCGAATAATATCTGGAATGTATTTTTACTTTTCTGCACACGTAAAAAAGCCCGGCTCTTTCG
>NZ_DJHW01000081.1:0-45481 GCF_002433295.1 Pseudoalteromonas sp. UBA6610
CACCCATCAATCTGACACCCATCATTTTGATAGGAAGGCAACGTATTGTCAACTATTACTTGAAAAAACTCTAAACGAACTTACTATCGCCGTAAGCAAAAAACAACCCACTACCACCTTCAGCAGAAGAGTGAGTTTCTTTCCTAACTCGTCTTGGGGCAGAAATGAGTTAAATCTGGAAGGTAGCTTCACGCCATGAGGCACTCAACAACATAAATATTGATTATAACTGGCAAGGTATTTTACTGTGTCGGATGGCGCTTCGCTTATCCGACCTACACAAGCTAACAGCTAGCTCTTCTCAAACCTTGGCACCTTTCGCTTATCGGCTTTGCTCATAGCAAGCTCTTGTATCTCTTCTTGCTTAAGCTCGTCTGATTTATCTTCTAATGAATGCTGCTTGGCGTTTTCATACACCAGTTCGGTAAGTAGTGCAAAATGATCAGAGCCATATTTAGCAAGGCGCTTAATGCGTTTTACTTTAAAGCCTTGGCTGTGAAATAAATGATCGAGCGGCCAACGCATAAAAAAGTAACTTGCGTGAAAGGTGTTATAAAAACCACGGCCTTTACGTGGGTCTAAAAAACCACTTATTTGCATAAATAAACGGGTGCTGCGCGACCATGCCACGTCGTTTAAATCACCGGCTACAATGGTCGGGCGTGTTGGTTTTTTAAGTGCTTTAGCGACCATTATTAGCTCTGAGTCGCGTGGGCGCGATGAGTCTTCTTCAGTGGGGCTTGGTGGCGCGGGGTGTATAAAGTGCCCTTGCATTTCAAGGCCTTCATTGTTTTCGAACAGGATATGAATTGAAGGAATATCATCTTCAATGAGCTCACATATTTGCGCATCAAGAATTTTAAATTTACTGTATAAATGCATGCCGTAGCGGTTGTCTTTAGGGCATTCAATATAATAGGGGTAGTTTTTTTTAAGAACAGCTAATTTATTTTCCCACCAGCTGTCGCTTTCAAGGGTAATTAATAAATCGGGCTGGTGTTTATCAACCAGTGAGATTAGTTGCTCACTATTATGGTTTGACATAAGCACATTAGCCGACATGATTCTAACACTGTGATCTTCGCTCACTGAGGCCGTTTTAACTTCTTTTTTAGCAAGCCAAGTGTATGGAAATATCCACTTACCTTGTAATGCCATGGTTAGTAATGCGGTTAAAGCAGTATACAAATACCCGCTATTGCCGCTTTGCCACAGTAAATAAAACGATATAATTGCAACAGCGCTGGCTATATAAAATACCTGTAGTCGAACAAAGTCGCAGCTGCGCACTAAGTAGTGCTGACTGTATGACATAGGTAACAAGGTCACTAATAAAAAAAAGCCAATGATTATAGCCAGTGCAATGAGCATTTAAATATCCTTATAAATTGTACTTAACGAGTTAAAATTGAAAGTATTTCTCGGGTATCGTGCACCATGTGTATAACTGTACTGTCTATTTTTATACTTACTGTACCATTATCTCTAGAACGTTCAATAACGCGGCCTTGTTTATATACATTGCGGTCTAGGTAATCGCCTCTATGGTAACGCTTACTTAACCCTGGTGGCGTCCACCCAGCACGCACTAACTTTTTTTGCTGCTTTTTAGATAGTTTCTTACTGCTTTTATAGTTGTGCTGCTGATGTTTATGGTGGCCATTTTTATGGCCGTGATTGCCTTTGTCGGGCTTTGCCTGTGCATTAACGCTAACCAAGGCACCCGCTAAAAAAACCGTATATAAAAACGCTTTCATAAATAATCTCTAATAATGTTAATAGCTAAAGATTATCAAACACGCCTGAACATCATATGAAACTGCAAGCAGCTATTTATCTCGGCTTGTACTGTGTTTTGCAATGGCTGCGCATTATGGCTGGGTCTCGCAGTTTTAAATGCTTGGTTTTACGCCCTGCGTGGCGTTTGCGCCACACTTTAAAACTACCCTTTGAAATATGCTCTCGCATAAACAATACCAGCTGTGAATAATTAAGCCCGTATAACTGCTCTATAGCCTCAAAGGGGGTTCTGTCTTCCCACGCCATTTCTATAATTCGCGATTGCTGCTCTGCGTTAAACATGGTTATCTCTTAAAATTTAAACTTATACGAGAAGAAAAAATACATAGATCATCACTCAAAACCGAATATCGCTGTATAATAAACACACTACCATAAGAAAAAATCGGATTTACATTTATGCGCACATTACTGCTGCTTTTAGCTTTTAGTTTTTCTTCGCTATTATTAGCAGCGCCTAATAAAACGCTGCGCTGTGCAACTACCCATTACCCGCCTTTTACAATTTATGACGATGAAACACATACCTTTACAGGGATAGACATAGACTATTTAACTTTTATAGAGCGTAATTTAAAAGTGACCATTGAGCTGGTGCATTTACCGTGGGCTCGTATTAAAAAAGAAATGAAGTTAGGTTACTACGATTGTTATTTTGCGCTGGCAAATAATACCGAGCGTGCGCAATATTTAGAATTTACCACTGAGCCACTACACACCACCCAATTTGGTTTATTTAGCACAGAAAAAGCAAACCTTAATAATGACTTATCAAATTCACGCATTGCTATGCTAAGAGGCGTTAAATTACCCAATGTACTGGCAAAAGAATACAATATTAAACAAAGCAACTTTATGCATTCACTCTCCACTAAAGCCACATTTGATTTGCTTAATAAACAGCGTGTTGACTACGCAATTACTAATTATCAAGCCGGCTTATGGTACTCAAAAGGCTATAAAAACATACATGCTAAGCAGCTTGAAGGCTATGCCCTACCTGTTTATATTGCTTTTAAGCATGGCGTGGTCAACACCGCAATCGTTGATGAGCAAATAAAACGCTATAAAGCGCAATTCGGTGTGCATTAATAAGGTAGGCAATGTTAACTAAATTACCAAATTGGGTTGAGTACGGCGCGTTTGCGCTCGCTTTTATTGCTGGCATTGTGAATGCTGTAGGGTTATTAGGGTTTGAGCATCAGGCTATTTCTCACCTTTCCGGTAGTGTTACTTTACTTGGTATAAAACTAATGAGCAGTACCTCTGCTGCGTTACTACTAATGAGTATAATTTTAAGCTTTATGCTTGGCTCTGCCCTTTCTGGTTTTTTACTTACCGGCGGCTCGTTAAAGCTGGGGCGCCATTACGACACCCTATTATTTATTGAAGGCCTATTGCTGCTTTTAAGCGCCTATTTACTCAGCCGCGCCCATGTTTATGGCATTACGCTTGCCTCTGCTGCCTGTGGTTTACAAAACGCCCTTGCCACTAACTACAGCGGCGCAGTAGTGCGCACCACTCATTTAACCGGTATTTTTACCGACCTAGGTTTAATGATAGGCAAAGCGCTAAAAGGTGAACCCTTTGATACCCGCAAAGGCGTAATATTTATACTTATTATTGCCGGCTTTTTATTAGGTGGAGTGTGCGGGTTTATGCTTTATGAGCACTTAGCCCTACTTGCTTTAACCGTGCCCGCTGGGGCTTGCTTTATATTATCGCTAACTTATCGGGTATATAGAATACGCGCACTTTAACGCAACCGGTTTAAAAACTGTTTAAAACACCTTACCATGGCGTTAATAAAGCGTTACTCACCTTAAAGGAATGTATGAAACCTTATATTTTGCCGCTGTTATTGCCTCTCAGCCACGTTGCAATTGCTGATAATAAAAACGATGATGCAATAGAAACCATAACAACCACCGCATCACGTACAGAAGCACTGGCTACCCCCTATCCGCTTACTATTAGTACCTTATCTGAAGCGCAGTTAAATAGCATTGCGCCTACTCATGTTGAAGAGTCGTTACAACGTATTGCAGGTGCTAACGTACAGCGCGGAAATGGGCAAGAATACCTACCGGCCCTTCGCTCGCCGGTGCTTTCGGGCGCGGCAGCCTGTGGCGGCATACTAACCCTTGAAGATGGCATTCCACTGCGTGCTGCAGGCTTTTGTAATATTAACGAGCTTTTTGAAGCGCATAGTGAAATGGCGCAGCGGATTGAAGTATTAAAAGGGCCGGGCTCTGCACTTTATGGCTCAAATGCTGTGCATGGTGTTATTAATGTAATAACGCCCGATACCACGCAAGGCGGTGGATTAGTCGGGCTTGATTATGGCTCATACGGATATGCCCGTTATAAGCTTCGCGCTGGGCAAGACTACGGCAACAGTGGTATTGGCATAAACGCCAGTGTTACCGACGATACTGGTTACCGTGATGATGAAAGCGTTAAACAGCAAAAAATAAATATTCGCCACCGCTTTGAGCACTCAAACCTATTGCTTACCTCTGGCCTTACATACACAAATTTAGATCAGCACACTGCGGGCTTTATTACGGGTTTTGAAAGCTATAAAAACGAAGACATAGCACAGCAAAACTTTGACCCCGATGCATTTAGAAAAGCCCGCTCATTTAGAGCGTGGAGCAACGCCCAGTGGCAACTAAAGAACGGCAATGTGCTTTCTATTACGCCGTATGTGCGCGACCAAAGCATGGACTTTTTTAAGCACTTTTTACCTGGCACCCCGCTTGAAACCAACAGTCAAACAGGCATAGGTGTGCAATCGCTTTATCAACATAACTTGCAAAGTAATATAAAAATAAACCTAGGGCTTGATGGCGAATACACTCGCAGCGACTTTACTCAAAGCCAAAACGAGCCAACTCAAGGCTCTGCATTTTTAGTAGCCACAGTACCGCAAGGCAAACACTACGATTACGATGTAAACGCAACCCTGTATGCGCCGTTTGCATCAGTTGAGTGGCAATTAAATAAATGGTTTATTAGCGCCGGCCTCAGGTATGAGCATATGCAGTACGATTACACTAATAATATGCTCACAGGGCGCACAACAGAAGACGGCACAGAATGTGGTTTTGGCGGTTGCCGTTATAGCCGCCCAGCCAGTGGTAAAAATAGCTTTAGCAATACCTCACCTAAATTTGGCGTGAGCTACAAGGTCAACAATAACAATACGCTATACGCTAACTTTTCGCGTGGCTACCGAGCGCCCCAAGCGGCAGAGCTTTACCAATTACAACGCGAGCAAACCACCGCCGATTTAAACCCCGAAATAGCCAATAATGTCGAGCTTGGCTTAAAAGGATATTACAGCAATGTAAGTTACGCATTGGCTGTGTATGCTATGAGCAAACACAATACTATTTATCGCGATAGCGACTTTTTTAACGTTAACGATGGCAGTTCACGTCACAGAGGTATTGAGCTTGAAGTAGATTATGCATTAAGCAAAACGCTTAACTTACAATTTGCAGGTACACATGCAAAGCACACGTATACCAATAATCAGTTAATTAATGGGCTAAATATAAACGGTAACAACGTAGACACCGCGCCACGCAATGTGGCTAACCTTGATTTAACCTGGCAAGCCTTTAATAACCTAGCGCTTGCACTGCAATGGCATAGCGTAAGTAGTTACTATACCGACCCAGAAAACCTACATAGCTACGAGGGGCATGATATTTTAAGCTTACGTGCAAAGTGGCAAGTTACCAATAATTTAGAAGTGCTTGCACGTATAATTAACCTTACCGATGAATCTTATGCTGAGCGTGCTGATTACACCAGCTTTACTGGCGATAGGTACTTCCCGGGTAAACCGCGTAACGCCATGCTTTCGGCTACGTACACGTGGTAAAACCATGTATAAAGGTTAATTTAAATCGCCCATATATTTAGTGGGCGATTTTCCCATTACCTTTTTAAACATAGTTATAAACGCACTCACCGATTCGTACCCCAATAATGCCGACACTTGCTGTACACTTTGTCCATCTGATAGTGCCTGCAGCGCTGTAATTATATGTAATTGCATTCGCCACTTACCAAAGGTCATACCGGTTTGCTTTTTTATAAGCCGTGCCAACGTACGTTCGGTTGATGCAAAATTTTGTGCCCATTGTGCAAGGGTTTTACGATTATTTGGCTGTGCGAGTAACTGCTGCCCCATTGCTTGAATAACCGAATGCTTAGATAACACAAAGTCGAGCGCCTGGGCGGGCATTTCAATTAATAAATCAAACAGTACCTGAGCTAAACGTGCTGTTTTAGAGCCTTCATTATAGGCTTGGTGTTCGCTTGCTAGTTTTAGCATTAAACTTTTTACCAGCCCCGTTATTGCTAATGTACAGGTATGCTGTGGCATGCCGTGCTTATTGGCATCAATAAATACAAAACATAATTTAGCGTTATCAGATGCGCGATTGCTGTGTAAGGTATTTGCAGGTACCCAAATAGCACTGTGCGTTGGCACCATCCACATTTTGTTAGCCGCTTCGCAGGTAACATAACCATCAAGCGCTAAAATTAGCTGCCCCTTAGGGTGAGTGTGTAACGGGTATTCTTTGCTGCCTTGCGCGGTATCTACTTTGGCAATTATAGGCTGTGCCATGTGCTCGTAGTTTTGTAGGTATCCCCACCCTTTAGGCTCAAACATATTTTGTCAGTTTTTAGTTATTTAATGTCAGTATAGCTAAATTATAATACTGCTGATTTGTTTATACTAGCGCCAATAATTAGCTAACTTATTTTGTAATAATGACTCAAACACCTCACAGTAATGCTGGTATGTCGCGCTTTTCAAGCGTATTACTTGTTATAGGTATTTTACTTATTGCTGCCAATTTACGTGCGCCTTTTACAGGGGTTGCCCCTGTGCTTGAACAAATAATTGCGCATTTTAATTTAACCGCTTCGCAAGCAGGCTTTATTACCACCTTACCGCTAATTGCCTTTGCCATTATATCGCCTATGGCTGCAAGCCTGGCTAAACGCCAAGGGCTTGAGCGCACATTGTTTTTTGCTGTATTTTTAATATTACTGGGTATTGCCGCACGGGTGGTTAACTCATCCATTATGCTCTTTGTAGGCACAGCCATAATAGGCGCAGGTATTGCCATAGCTAACGTATTGCTACCAAGTATAATAAAACGCGACTTTGCGGAAAAAGTTGCGGTAATGACCTCTGCTTATGTACTCACTATGGGCATTGCCTCGGGTGGCTTTTCAGCATTAGTTTATCCGCTTAGCCAATATGAAGGGTTAGGCTGGCAGTTTGCATTAGGGGCAAGTGCACTGATTACAATTACCACTTTAATTGTGTGGATGGCGCAATTAAATAAACACACAAAACCGGCACAAACAGCACAGGCCTCAACACTTAATAAAAGCGTATGGCGCTACCTACTTGCTTGGCAAATTACCTTGTTACTGGGGCTAAATTCATTTTTAAATTACATCATTATTACTTGGCTGCCTAGCATACTCACCGAAGCGGGCCAAAGCGCAACGCAAGCAGGCGCGTATCATGGTGCTTTTCAAATTGCGACCGCCATACCTGGGCTTGTGCTTATACCTTTACTAGGAAAATTAAAAGATCAAAGTGCGCTTAGCTTTATACTTGCATCACTGAGTGCGTGCTGTGCGCTAGGACTACTTTATATGCCAAGCTTTGCATTAGTGTGGACGCTACTACTTGGCTTTAGCTCGGGGGCGTGTTTTATTTTAGGGCTGTCGTTTATTAGCTTACGTACCGATAACTCCACGCAAGCGGCTTCGCTTTCGGGTATGTCACAAAGTATTGGCTATTTGTTGGCGGCTATTGGCCCTATGGTAGCTGGGGCGCTACATACAAGTACCGGCAGCTGGAGTGCGCCGCTTTGGTTATGTGCAGGTGCAGGTGTGTTATGTGCTACATGTGGATGGTTTAGCGGCAAAAACACCACGCTTAATAATAGTTAACTTACTAGCTGCTGTAACCATGAAAACAAGCCCGTTGCTGGCTTTTTAGCGGGGCGATGCTTTTGCTCAAAACGCTTATTAGCGGCTTGACGTTGCTCGCGGCGCAGCTGTGCTAAATTAGCTTTTGCAGCAAAACGCAAACGCTGCTCTTGAGTTAGTTCGTCATTAAAGTTAATAGCTGACTTTTTAACTGCTCGGCTACTTTTCGGTGAACTACACATATTTTTCTCCAAATGACTGGCTTATAAATAGACAGTCATTTGGTTAAAAAATTTCAATTAATAATCTTTGCTTATCATTTTGTGCTGTTTAGCATTTAGCACACCTCATTTAATACGGCGAGGTAGAGCGACATGCTTCTATCTCATCGCGGGTCGGTTTTTTTAAAAATTTAACGCTGTGGCTCTTTTCGTCAATTTTAACTATATCCATAACGGCCATTTTTTTTAGCCAACCAAACATAGGTAAAAACTGCCATTTTTTTGCAAAGGTGTTGGCGTTATTACAAATATCTTCGGCGTAGTTTATAGGAGGCGTAAACTTGTCGTGGTATTGGTGCAGTACCCAATCATCAATGTAATTAAGCTTTATGTTGTTAACTTTACACTGCATAGCAAAGTCGGTGTCTTCAGCGCCGTAACCAATAAATTGCTCATCGAAGCCATTCACTTTATTAAAGTCACGTTTATTAATCGCAAAAATTAAAGACCAAAAAGTTAAAAAATCTACATTTTCGTTTATAGGCAGGTTTTTGCGTTTAGGGTGATCAACAGCCTCCTCCACTAATAGCTCGTAGTTACCATTACAAGGCACATACGGTAAATACTTTGCCTTGGCACTTACCACTAATTTATGGGTTAATTTAGTCAGTAAGTTTTCAAAAAGTGTGGGAGAGCAAATACAGTCTACGTCTATAAATATAACGTTATTTTGCTGAGCATTTTTAACCCCAGTATTACGCGCTTTAGCGAGGGGTAAACCTATGCTTTGCATATATACATTTTTGTTTAAAAAAGAAGTGCTTGGGGTAACATTGTGGCTGTTTTTTTCATCCATCCACACCACCACCATATCGGTTGGGCGCAGCGTACTATTTTCTATACTATGAATAAGGTTAGCAAGTTGCTGGTGACGCCCTTTTACAATAGTAACGACTGAAAATTTATGGCTCAATTGCAACCTCCTCAACTAACGCAATAAATTCGCTAATAAACTGTTCTGTATCACTTATTATTTGTGTTTTACTCATTTGGGTTTTTCTTGCATCAATTAATGCGGCCTCTATTAGGGCATTGTTTTGCTGTAAAAACGCTGAAAAAGGTAAATGCACGGCAAGATTATTTTTAGCTAACATACGCGCTTTTTCATCTTGCTCTTGGTAGGGTCGGTTTTCGGGTATAACAATCAGCTTTTTCCCCAGTGCTAACAACTGTGATACTGCATTATTGCCACCACTTGTAACTACAACGCTTGCAGTAATCGCTTGGTTTATATTAGCCACCATCCCTTTATAGGTTACTCCTTTTATAGGCTCGCCGTGGCAGCCAATAACCTCAACGTGATCTGTGTAATTAGTAAGTACACGTGCAATTAATGCCGCTCTTCGGGCATCTGTTATTAGCAAAGTAATATGATTGCCAAAATCTGTTTTTGAGGCGCTTTCACCACCTGTGTATTTTGATATAAACCCCAAATAATGGGTTTTATTAAAATAGCCGTAGTGAGGTGTTTCTAACTGCTTTGGGTACGGGGCGTATAATTTAGTCGCGCATTCATAGGCAAACACTTGAGTAGGGTCGCCACTAATATCACCCGAATGGCGCTGCATTAAAACAGGTATACCAATACTTCTGGCCATAATAGTGAGTTCGGCCGATACATCACTTATAAATAATACCGGTTTGTATTGCTGCGCTAATAAGTTAAAAGTTATAGAGCGCTCAAGTGGCGCTTCGCTATATTCTATTCCTTCAAACGCTGCGTTATAGCTCCTTTGCACTGAGCTTTGCCCTACCCATTTTGAAGGCAGCTTTTCAAAAACGCCCCGCTTACACACTTTATTTAAAGCCATTTTGACTTTTAAATCGCCATAGAGCACTACTACGTTATAGCTATTTTGAAGCTTATTTATAAGTAACTCAGCACGTGTAATGTGGCCCGCGCCATGATGATGAACATAAAAAAATACAGTCGGTAAATTTGGCTCATAATTTGGCTCATATAAGTGCTGCATATTCGGCCTCATAATTTGAAACAGTAACGTTAAAGTCGAAGTTTTTAGCAAATGATTGGCACGCTTGCGGCGTTATTTTGCCCAGCTTTTTAATGGCTGATACAGCTTCATCCACATTGTTTAGTGCGGTGCACACATTAGAAAATCGCAATTCTTCGGGTATGGCTGTTTTAAAGCCTACAACCGGTATGCCATGAGCAAGCGCTTCAATGGTTGTTAGGCCAAAAGGTTCGTGCCACTTTGAGGTGGCTAAAAATAAGCGAGATTTAGCAAGCTCTGCAAATAACTCATCATGTTTTAAATGCCCTAAATAACAAATGGAGTCTGTAAGTAAGGGTTCGACTTTAGCTTTAAAATATTCTTCATCTTCAATGGGGCCAGCTATAGATAAATTGCGCTGTAACTTTTGCGCTATTTGAATCGCCGATACTAGGTCTTTTTCGGCGTTAATACGCCCCATCCAAAACAAATCATGGGTTTTATTTTCCTCTAGTACACATTCACTTTTGGGCATAGTAACACCATTTGAAATCACTTTAATTGCGCTACCAAGCTGAGACTCCCACTCTTTACACAACCGGTTAGACACGGCTATATAACGATGATCGCTACGCGCTTTATGCAGCTTATGTATTAAGCCAAGCTTTGGTGATACAGGGGCATGTAAAGTAATCACGCTTTTTATATTGTGCAGTAATGCAACATCATATATCGCATGATAATAACTCTGATAATGCACCACGTCGTAATACGAGTTGTCTATTAGCGCAAACTGGGCGGCCTGATACAGTTTTTGGCCTTCTTCTTCTGTGGTTATGTTGTCTTTCATGCGCAGGGGGGATTCATCTAACTGTAAAATGTTAAACTCGTTTTCTTCATCAGCGTCTTTACACAACACATCAACAGTGTGCCCTTTTTTACAAAGTGCGTTAGCTAAATTAGCAACAAAGGCCTCTGTACCCCCCTTAAAAGGTTGTCGCAAAGAAACTATAGGGCTTGCGACCATTAGTATTCTCATGCAATTCTCCCTAATATATTGCTGTATTCGCTGCACATTTTAGCTATAGGGAAATTACGCGCGCTTTTAATTACATCATTTTTATTTAACGAAAAAGAAGCTTCAAGCGCGGCAGCTAAACTGTTTACGTTATTACCTTTAGCCAGTACGCCTGCCCCTTCACTGACTATTTCAGCAAACGCACCACGATTAAACGACACCACTGGCGTACCTGTTGCCATAGCTTCTAAAGTAGAAAGCCCAAATGGCTCATCCCAGCGGGTGCCAAATACAGCAGCTTTGGCATTTGCTAATTGGAGTTTAATACTGTGGTGATCAAGATGCCCTAAATAGCTATCGCAGGGTCTTAGCAAAGGCCGTACTACATCATCCATATAGTGTTTATCTGCGATGGGGCCGGCAAATTTAATAGCAATACCCATTTGTTGCGCTGTAGATATTGCTATATCAATGCCCTTACTCGGTAATATTCGGCCATAAGTAAACACATAATCTTGAGGGTTCTTTGTTACCTGCCAACGTTTAAGGTCTATACCATTGTAAGTAACTTCTACTTTATCGTTTATAAAGGGCTTCCACGCCTCAGCTAAAGAATGCGACACTGCGGTGAAGTGTATAAACGGCGAGTAAGAAGCCAGCCCCACAACCGCTTTAAGTTTTGAATAAGGCGGCGTATGCAATGTGGTTAACATGGGAATGTTATGTTTACTGGCCCACAATATGGGGATGGGATTAAGAGAGTTATTATGTACTACGTCAAACTGCTCTTTAGTTATATCGGCCATTACCTTGAGCATAAAATCGTTTTCAACTATATCGGGATATTGTTGATATTGGCTGTTATCTATCTGAAACGATTTTAAATTACAGTTAACCTCGCTGTCTGGGTGAGCATACAAAGTAACCTCATACACTGATTGGTAGTATTCAACCAGTGCACCAGTAAAGGCTTCTAGCCCACCAGCATAGGGCGATTTAATAGGAAATCGAGGGTGAGCTATAATCGCAAGTTTCATACTGCAAGCTCCTCGCGTCCGTGCGGCTTTTTATACAAAAGAACCCATGGCGCTTCCTTTTTGCTTTTTGCAGTAAACATTTTTTTCATTAACTGCCAATCACTGCTTGGCGCTGTTTCAAAGGGTAAAAACTCTAATAAAGAATCTTTTTTAAATATTATGCTTTCCAGCGGCCTTTGATAGGTGTGCTCTACTTTCTTTGTGTTATCAAAGTAGTAAGGAGTAAAAACAAAGTCCTCTTCAAAGCCTTCGTTTATTAGTTTAAAAGTGTGCTTTTCATCAAATACGTCATCATCTGTACGAAAAACCACAAAGTCACTCAACGTAGCTTGCAGCCCCACATTATAAGCCGCAAACCGACAGTTTAGCTGGTGATCAATATAAATAATGCTTGGGTCAATCGCCTTTAACCTTAGGCGTAAGTTATACCTTTGCTTGTACTTTTGCGTTGAATTATCAACAATGGTTATGATGCAGTTACTGGCGTATTTTTGTATTTCTTTAACCCGATCTATAACACCTTCATTGCAGTGGTAAGTTACTAACACAATGGCAGTTTTACAGTATCTTTTGCTTTTCATTATTCTTCCTTAGCCACATTTTTATTTAAAACCGCTTTAAACAAGGGCATTAATTTCCGTATCTATTACGCTAATAAATTAAGCGCTAACTTTTGTAATCGTTAAAATAAGCACTTAATTGCTTTAAGCGCAGCTCTAAGGCTAATTTTTCAGAGAGTTTCCAGTGTGGTAGTTTTTTTAAACGTGATTTGGCCGCTTCTAATTCAGCCCCCACTTCGCTTGTAGATAAAATTCTCATTTGTTTCACCTCATAATAAATATGCAGTCCATAAGAATTTATCAGCAAATAACAAGCCAAATAGGTACAGCTAAAAATCAAATATTTATTAACAAATATCAAAAGCTTATATTTTTAAAAAGTGGAAAGGTGTTTTTATAAAGGGGCGCATAGGCATATATTTCAATAAAATATGAAAATAATTCACAAAGCGCTTTAGCTTATAAATACTTAATCACTCGCGTTAAAAAAACGCTCTAAAGCAACAATAAACAGATTTAAATATAAAAAAGAATACAAAAGGAAGGGTAATTTAAATAGCTGCTAGTGGGACTCTCCCACTAGCAAGGCATGGCTAATAAGGCGTTTTATTTACTCAGCGCCCATTGCGCTTATGATTGAGGCGTAGTTTCAAAAGCCGGCACTTGGTGTAAATCGTTTAGCCATGTAAGCGTTGATTGCGACCAAATTTGCGCAGCTGGGGTAAACTCATCACGCTGATCAACTGCCCCTATGCGCAGGCCGTACACTCTATCGGCTTTTGCTTCGTTGGTTGCGTAAAGTGTAGTGCCGCACGTACCACAAAAACCTTGTGCGCGTTTATTACCGCTTTGTGCTGTTTTAACATACTCTTTTGGCTCGCCTTTAGTAAATACCACCGAGTTTGGCTCAGCCATAATTACGGCTCTAAATGGCCCACTCGACATGCGTTGGCAATCGCTACAATGACATACAAGTACGTTATTATTTTGCGACTGAGCTTGGTATTTAATTTCACCACAATAGCAGCTTCCAGTAATTTTCATTTTACTCTCCTTGAGTATGTTTAAAGGTGTTTAACCTAAATAAGCTAAAATAATTTTAGGTAGTTCTTGCGCGTATTGCTGCGCCGATAAATCACAGGCTATCGCAGGGGTTAAATCGTGATACAGCACTTTATCAAGCAATGAGCTGACAATTAAAAATACTGCCGTACCTGCCGCCGCCTCGCTCACTTTGGTATCTGTTTGGCTAATTAATTGCGCTAAACGCTGATAAATTACTCGTCTGTTTATGTGTTTATCACTGCCTAATAACTCGCTGTGCAAACGCGAATTTAAATGTAGCGTTCTAAATACCCCCTGCTGTGATGATAAAAACACATAGGTTTTATGGCATAAAGTGTTAACTACATCGTCTAAGTTTTTATAGTGCTGCGCCTCAAGCTCTGTTACCCAGTTATCTAATGCAATACCAAAGTCTTGATACAACATGGGCAGCAGCGACTCTTTATTTTTAAAGCGACGGTAAAACGTACCTACCGACACCTCGGCG
This sequence comes from Pseudoalteromonas sp. UBA6610, assembly GCF_002433295.1. Classification (NCBI taxonomy): domain Bacteria; kingdom Pseudomonadati; phylum Pseudomonadota; class Gammaproteobacteria; order Alteromonadales; family Pseudoalteromonadaceae; genus Pseudoalteromonas; species Pseudoalteromonas sp. UBA6610. The sequence goes on from NZ_DJHW01000081.1 coordinate 14,177, forward strand.
TAATCGGCCAGCTCTTTTATACTTATGTGCTCAAAAAACTTACTTTTTAAACTGTGATGCAGCGCTTTTAATAGTTTTTCTTGGGTTTGTTGACTGCGTTGTTGCTTAGGTGCCAAAAAGGGTTGATCAGACATAAATTTAAACGTGTTAGGTTAAAGTGCACACATAGTGCAGCTTGTTAATATAAACAACAATACCCAGCTAGCAATTACTTTACTCGCTGGGTAACTACGGCATTATTTGTGGCTATTTAAGTAATCTACCGCTAATTGGCTAAGCGCTTTGGTACCCACTTTAAACGATGACTCATCGGCGTAAAAATAAGGTGAGTGGTTACTTGCTACCGTTTTTAAGTCTTGATCGTCAGGCGTACCACCTAAAAACACAAATACACTGGGTATTTCTAGGGCATAAAACGAAAAGTCTTCTGCGCCGGTTATTTTACCCATTTCTTGCACGTTTTGTTTACCGGCTGCTTTTTCAAGGCTAGGTAACATTTGCGCAGTAAGCTCAGGGTTATTAACCGTTACCGGGTAACCTTCGTGAATATGCACATCGGCCGTTGCCCCCGATGATTTAGCAATATGTGTAGCGGTTGTTTTAATATTTTCAAAGATTTGCGCGCGGTTATCCATATCAAAATTACGAATAGTGCCAACCATTTCAACTTCTTCAGGAATAATATTATTACGCACACCACCCGCTATTTTACCAAACGACACAATAGCAGGCTCTTTGGTTATATTTACTTGGCGGCTCACAATATGGTTAACGCCCGTTACAATTTGCGCAGCGGCAGCAATAGGGTCAACGCCTGTCCACGGTGCTGAGCCATGCGCTTGGCGACCATGTACAGTTATTTCAAAGCGATCGGCACTGGCCATAAACGGCCCACTTCGATAGCCAATTTTCCCCGTATGTAGGCTCGATGTAATATGCAGGCCAAATGCTACGTCAGGTTTATATTTTTTAAATATACCTTCTTTAAGCATTAGCTCTGCACCGCCCTCTTCGCCTAAAGGTGCGCCCTCTTCAGCAGGCTGAAACACAAACATGATGTTGCCATGCAATTCATCTTTCATATTTGCTAATACTTCGGCTGTGCCCATTAGCATAGCTACGTGCGTGTCGTGGCCACAAGCGTGCATTATGCCTACATCAACGCCACGGAAATTTGTGGTTTTGGTTGATTTAAATGGCACATCTGTTTTTTCTGTTACCGGTAGTGCATCCATATCGGCGCGTAGCATTACTGTAGGGCCAGGCTTTGCGCCTTTTAAAATACCAACAACACCGGTGTAAGCAATATCGGTTTGTACTTGCATACCTAACGACTTTAAATGTTTAGCCACAATGCCTGCGGTACGCGTTTCGCGATTACCAAGCTCAGGGTTTTGGTGAAAGTCGCGTCGCCATTCAATTACCTGCTGCTCTACATTTTTAACGTGTTGATCAAGGTTTGCCTGCGCGTTAAACGCACCAAGTGCAGCAAAACCTAATGCCACCGAAAGTAGTGATTTTTTCATCCTGATTTCCTTTATTATTTTAATGAAGCCCAACAACCGATTTAGTGTTATCGAAAAGTGCTGTTGAGTTATAGCCTACACCATTTTTAAATACAGTTTCCATATTACGGATAGCCGACGCATCTTTAGCAAAGTCGCCATTAACAATAACCAAGTCGGCATGTTTACCTACTTCAATACTACCTATTGTATTTTGCTTATTTAAATACTGCGCTGCATTTAACGTAGCTATTTTTATTGCTTGTGGCTGCATAAACCCAGCCTCTACGAGTAATTCAATTGCACGCTGGTTGGAAAAGCCAGCAATAACGCCGCCATAACCTGTTGGGTCGGTGCCCACCATTAATTTACCACCAGCGGCTACAAACATTTTTTCTAGCTGCATCATTTTTTTAAATACTAAAGGCCAACTAGATTCGCTCTGCTTTGCTATTTTTTCAAAGCGCGACTCGTACTGATCACGTACTTGCGGTATTAATGCATCAAGTGCTTTTGGGTAGGCTTTAGGGCGACCTTTAGTAAAGGTTTCAAATACAGTAAGTGTAGAGGTAAGTAATACATTTTTAGCCACTAAGTAATTTATTAGACTCGTTACTTCTGGCGAGTTTATATCTAACTCAACAAACGATTGCTGTACGTCTTTATTACTTGGGCATACATCTTTTTGTTTGTTTTTAACAAAGTCGGTGGCGGCAAAAAAGCCATGTTCTAGGTTATCAATACCTAAAGCGGCTGCTTCGCGGTATGTAACTGAACATAAATGTGCCGTTACTTTGTTATTTTGCTCGTGCGCTTTTTTAATAACAACATCAAGCTCATTTTGATTAATATGCATATACGCTTTATATGAGGTAACCCCCTCTAAGCCCCAGTAGTCCATCATTTTTTTAGCATCGTCTGCATCGCGTAGCGACTTTATTTTTAAAATAGGTAAACCGGGGCCATTTAAATACGGCGCCGTTACATCTATATCTGGGCCTAAACTTTTACCTGCGTTTATATCATCTCTTAATTTTAAATCAGCATATGGTGCAGTGGTGCCTGCAGTACGAATTGTGGTTGCACCGCCTGCTAAATAAAGGCGAGGAAAGCTGTAAAGCATTTCGGTGTAATGAGCCTTGCCAGTTGGATAAAACATGTGCTCATGCATCATCACCAATCCCGGAATTAATGTTTTTCCACTACCGTCAATAATATTCACACCTTTAGCGACGCCTACTTCTGCTGTGGCGCCTATATTCACAATTTTATTTTTATTTATTACAACCGTTTGATTAGTTTGTGCCGGTTTGCCGGTGCCATCAATTAACGTGATATTTTTAATTGCATAACGCCCCGCTTGATAACGTACAAATTGCTCATCAACTGCATAACTTGTAAAGCTAGTTAAAGCGCAAGTAATTAATAATAAAGATTTTTTAATTTTTTTAAATGCGTACATAGATATACTCATAGTGTGTGCTCATCTTGGTAGAAGACATTACTATAAATGCACCACCCAAAAATGTAAATCTGGATTCACATTTTAATTCATCATACTTTAATAAATCTTTTTTACTGTACTCTTTTTAAATTACACGGAATGACTATGAAAAATCGAATCGCTAAAAAGCACGTTTTAAAATCAACATTGGCACTGACTATTGCACTCGCATTGAGTGGCTGCGACATTGATGATGACGATAATAACGACCCTGTCGTTGTAGAAACACCAGAGCCTGCACCGGTTACTTTGCGCGTGATGGAAACAACCGACATACACATGTATTTATCTAACTACGATTACTTTGCACAAGCCCCCTCAGAAACCTTAGGGTTTGTTAATACCGCTACCCTTATAAAAGAAGCCCGCAATGAAGTGCAAAACAGTGTACTTGTTGATAATGGTGATTTAATTCAAAACAGCCCGCTTGGCGATTACGAAGCGATTGTACGTAAAGACGATATTTTAAATGGCGCAACCCATGTGGCCTTTAAAGCAATGAACTTGCTTGATTACGATGTTGCTAACTTAGGAAACCATGAGTTTAATTTTGGCTTAGAGTTTTTAGATGCCACATTAAGTGGTGCCGACTTCCCGTATATTAATGCCAATGTATACGTTGATGATGGAGATGATGACGACAGCAATGATGAAAACCGTTACACCCCGTACTACCTTCAAGATAAAACCGTATTTGATATAAACGGCAACGAACAAACAATTAAAATTGGTTACTTAGGCCTTACCCCACCGCAAATTATGCAATGGGATAGCGCGCACTTACAAGGTAAGGTCATTGCTAAAGATATTGTTGCTACTGCTGAAAAGTTCATTCCACAAATGAAAGCGCAAGGCGCCGATATTATCATTGCCATTCCGCACTCTGGGTTAACAGCCAGCGCCCAAGAAGACCTTGCTGAAAATACGGCCCTTTACCTGTCTAAAGTAGATGACGTAGACGCCATATTGTTTGGTCATAACCACCGTTTGTTTCCGGGTGATTCGTCGTACGATGGCTATGAATCGGCGGGTATTGATAACGTAAACGGTAAACTTAATGGCGTACCGGCTGTTATGCCTGGCTTTTTTGGCAATAACTTAGGGGTTATTGATTTAATTGTTGAGCCAAACGATGAAGGCGGCTGGGAAGTAACCAGCTCAAAAGTAGAAACCCGCGCCATTAGTGGTACAGATGAAAACGGCGACTTTGTTGATTTAGCTGCTGTAGATACCGATGTAGCTGCCGCAATTGAGCTTGAACACCAAGCAACGATTGATTGGGTGAGCGAACCATTTGCTGAAATTTCAAACCCAATTTATAGCTTTTTTGCTTTGGTACAAGACGACCCGTCAATTCAAATAGTATCAGATGCACAAATAGCGTGGGGTAAAGCATTTATTCAAGGCACTGAGCTTGATGGCTTACCCGTGCTTTCGGCAGCAGCCCCTTTTAGAGCTGGGCGCAATGGTATTGAAGATTACACCAATGTAAAAGCAGGCGATATTACCTTACTAGATACCGTTAGTTTGTATGTATTTCCAAACACTATTCGTATGGTAAAAGTAACAGGTAGCGATGTTAAAGAGTGGCTTGAACGCTCTGCGGGTCAATTTAATCAAATTGATGTAAACAGCAGCGCTGAGCAAAACCTACTCGATACCACTTTTCCTACTTTTAACTTTGATATTATTGACGGTGTTACCTTTGAAATTGACGTCACTCAGCCAAAACGATACGACAACGATGGGGTATTAATAAGTGAAAACAATTCGCGCATTACTAACTTGCAATACCAAGGAGAAGCGATAGATTTAGAGGCAGAGTTTTTAATTGTAACTAATAACTATCGTGCATCGGGCGGCGGTAATTTCCCGGCGATTGACGGTACTAGCCGTGAAACATTTGAAGGCCCAGATGAAAACCGCGGTGTGCTGCGTAGTTACATTATTAGCGAAGCCGCTAAAAGTAGCACGGGCAGTATTGACCCTTCGGCCGAGATAATAACTGGCGCTTTAGCACCGTGACCACCAGCACAGAGCTAAACGTTGTGTTTAGAACATCACCGCTTGATGAAGTAGCTACTATTGCACAAACACTCCCTGCTGTTGCGCCTACCTCACCACTTAAAACAGACGAAAATGGTTTTGCGCTATACACCATAGATTTAAAAAACTAATCGCACATAACCTACAAAAACCAGCTTAATTGCTGGTTTTTGTTTTTTAACAGCGGTGTATTTTGATGTGCTGGCTTATTTTTATTAAAAACACATTTACGCCAATCTTGGTTTAAGTGCTAGGATAATGGCTTGAAATACTGATAACTTGCAAACCTAACTATGAATTTAAATCAGCTCGATCTAAACCTTCTTATTATTTTAAAGCAGCTTTTAAACGAAAAACATATTAGCAATACCGCCTTAACTTTAGGCATGAGCCAACCTTCTATAAGCCGCTCGTTAAGTAAATTACGCTCCTTGTTTGACGATCAATTATTAATAAGAATGGCTGGAGGGTATGAGCTAACACCAAAAGCGCAATCAATTCAGCAAGACCTAAATTCTATTTTAAATATGGTAGAAACACTGGTTAACAAGCAAACTTTCGACCCTAAAACCAGCACAGCCACCATTAAACTGTTTGGCCTACCGCCGCAAATGCATTTATTTATAAAAACAATAATTAAAGACGTTCGCGAGCAAGCGCCTAATATCACCCTTGAAATAGACACCCTGCCTAAGCCGCAGTTTTCTGATTTGCTTAAAGGCGATACGCACTTTGTGATTACTGGCCACAAGCCCGCTAATTCAGAGGGTAAGTTATATCAACAACCGTTGTTTGAGCGCGAGTTTAAATTAGTAATGGCTCGCTCCCACAGGCTGGCTAAACAAGAATTAAGCGTTGATTTATTGCGTGATTGTAATTTTGGGCAAATATCAATTCAGGGTGAAAAAGCATTAACTGTTGCACAAAACTTTGCCGCGCTAGGCATTGATAATATAGCGACGCCAATACGCTTAAAAAACTTTTACAGTATTGGCAGCATTGCTGAAAACACTGATTTAATATTTTATGTGCCCAATCATTTTGCTGCAGATGTGTGCCAACAGCATGACGTAGTTGCCAGAACCCCGCCCCCAGAGCTTAGCTCAGAGTATGCACAAGTGGCTTTATACTGGCATCAACGCCACCATAATGACCCTGTATGTCAATGGTTTAGAGAGCTTGTAAAAAACAAAGTATTTGAAGTTTAAATAACTGTTATTCATGTAGGGTATGTATTTTAAATTGCCATTTAAGGCGGCGAACGGTTTAATACGAATCATTCTTAATAATATTAAAATTAGATAAACATACTCACCATGAAAAACACGCTCCCATTTAATAAGCACGCGCTTAACGTTGTTATTGGTACTTTGTGTACTGGTATGTCATTCATAAGCTTAGCGGAACAAGCTCCCGATACCTCTGAAACCATTGAAGTATGGGGCACAACAATTACTAATGACTCGCTACTACAAGACGATATTGAAAGAAAACAAGCCAACCATTTAAGTGATTTACTGCGTGACCAAGCTGGTATTGACGTAGGTGGCTCGCACTCTATTGTACAAGGTATTAATATTCGTGGTGTTGACGATTTAGACCTCAACATTACTGTTGATGGTATTAGCCAAAACAATAATATGTTCCACCACTCAGGAAACTTACTTATTAATGCTGATATTTTAAAAGCAGTAGATATAAAAGTAGGGACTAACTCGGTGCTAACTGGCGGCCTTTCTGGTGGTGTAGCCTTTGAAACCAAAGATGCTAAAGACTTACTTGAGCCAGGTGAAGATTTTGGCGCACGCTTATACACAAACTTAGGTACCAATGATTACGCAGGTGGCTCTGCTGCGGTATATGGTCAGCTAACCGACAACATAGACGCCCTTGCCTACTACACCTACACCGACAGAAATAACTTTGAAAACGGCAATGGTAAAGAAGTTACAGGTAACGAAGGCCGCACGGTAGATGGCATCTTCAAGCTCGGCTGGGATGTAAACGAGAGTAACCGTTTAGTGTTCTCATACGACAGATATAACGATGAAGGCGATTACTACGTAAAAACCAACTTTGGTGCAGGCTTTGCTGAAGATTCAGACGCGCAAACAGAAGATATTGACTACACACGTACCAGCACTTCACTTGCCTACGAGCTAGATAAAGGCGATGCCATTACCCTACGCGCTAGCGTTTATCGCAACGAACTAAGCTATATTGCACTAGGAACTGAGGGTAACTCTGAGCATACGGGCTACACTGCCCTTGCAACATCTAAAATTGCACTTGCTGGATTTAACCATACATTACGCTATGGCGGCGAAGGATATGAGCAAGTTTCAAAACGTATCGAAAACCACGTACAAACCAATAAAGACACTGCCGACTCGCACGCTATTTATATTGAAGACGAAATCGCTGTAACCGATCAGTTATTTGTAACCCCTGGCGTGCGTTACAACTACTTTAAAGTAGATATGTACTCAGCCGGTACTAACGATTCGTTAGATAAATCGTGGAACGAGTTAACGTTTGGTTTAGCGGCTAAATACCTAATTAACGATAACTGGAGTGTTAACGCAAGCTCAACAGAGCTTTTTCAAGGTCCTGGCCTGCGTGAAAGCTATGTTGATTACAGTACTAACTTTGATAAAGACCTAAAAGCAGAAACCGGTGTAAATAACGCCATTGGTTTTGCCTTTAAAGATCAAAACATTATGGGCTTAGACTCATTTGGTTTTTCATTAAACCTGTTTAAAACCCGTATTGAAGATTACATAGACAACTGGGCAATTGGTAAAGGTCGCCCAATTGGTACCTATGAAAACTCGGGTGATTACGATATAGATGGTTTTGAATCAACGCTTTCACTGCGTAAAGCGCTATTTAGTGCGCGTTTAAGTTACTCTAAGTCAGACTCTGAACAACTAGAGACAGGCGAGCAACTGCGTTATGAAGTAGGTGATAGCATTTCACTAAGCCTTGGCTACGAAGTACCAAAATACGACTTAAAATTTAACTGGACCAGCCTAGTTAACAGAACTGATGACTCAGTATCAAGCGGTGCTGATATTCATAAAGTGGGTTATCAGGTTCATAACATCAGCATGCAGTGGCTACCAAGCCAGCTTGAAGCACTAAGCATGACCTTAGGTTTTGAGAATATTTTTGATAAAACGTATTACTCTCACGCTTCATACTCAAGCGACACAGTGCAAGATTACGAAGCGGGTCGTAATGTTAAATTAAGCGCGTCTTACGTTTTTTAATTTAATAATTTGCGCATGATTTAAGGCTCAATATTTTATTGAGCCTTTTGCTGTTTAAGGGGGGCGTACCTTAAATAGCGTCAACCATACCAATCCACAATAATACTTAATCATTTTTAGGGGCTAAACGTGTCGCTATCTGCGTTAAAAAACTCTCATTTAGAACAATAAATTATTTCAGGGTCAATAATGTCTGATTGGAAACAAAACTTACAAAAGTTCCGTTATGTAATGGACACCTTACTGCTTATTAGCTTTATGCTAGTAAGTGCACCTCAAGCCACTGGCATCCCTTTACACGAATGGTTTAGCCTATTTTTTATTATTCCTTTTGTTATACATTTATTGCTACATTGGGGTTGGGTAACACGCAGTTTTGGCCGTTTATTTGCCAATATAACAGCACGTGAGCGCTTTAATATAGTGTGGGATTACCTACTTTATTTAATGATGTTATTAGTGTTTGTAAGCGGCTTTTTAGTGTCGGTGGCTCTACTACCCGCACTTAATATTAGTTTAAACATTCAAGACTTTTGGTCGAAAATACATCACGATTCAGCCACCTTTATTATGCCCATGCTAGGTGTGCATTTAGCGCTTAATTTTTCTTGGATAGTAAAATTGACTAAACGCATGTTTGCCAAGGAGGCTAAGTAATGAATCACCTAAAACAACAGTGGAAAACCCGCACCAGCATTGTGTTAGTTGTATCTGTTTTAGTGAGCCTTTTACTGGTTAGTTTAGAGCTCACCGACTGGGCCGCACAAATAAATCAACAGGGATACTCCCACGGTGCAGCTGAGGTTGAAAAGCCGAAAATAGCCCCTATTTTGATGTACATTTTACCCTTTGTAAAAGAGCTTATTTTAATAGGCGTACCTATGTTACTTACTTTAGGGATTGCTAAACTATTAGGCTTAATAAAAAGGATGGTTAAAAACAAAGTCTGAATACGAATGCAACACGTATCAAAAACCGGCGTTTATAGATACATTGCTAAGTTAGTATGTCTATAAGCGCAGGTTTTTATGAGTTATAAACCAAGTAATTACACACTCCAACACATCACTTTTCTACTTGGCACATTAATTATAGGTGCTGTATTAATAAGCTTTAAAGCTAATGCCGAAAAGGCAATTCCTTTTCAATCGCAATGGCTAAAAAACCACTATGCTGAGCGTATAGCCCATTTTAAGCTACAACCTTTACGCAAAGGCGATATTGTATTTATTGGCGATAGCATTACAGAGCAAGGGCTAAATTGGAGCATACGGTTTAACGACCTACGCGTAAGAAACCGCGGTATTAGTGGCGATATGACCTACGGTGTTTTAGCGCGTTTAAACGAATTAAAAGCAGCCCCGCCTAAAGCTATATTTTTAAAAATTGGTGTAAACGATATTTTTAATTACCATTATATAAAGCAAGTTAAAGACTTAGCGTCGGTGAGTGAAAATATCGAAAAAATAGTGACTCAGCTCAATGGCTCACTACCAAATACACAAATTTATGTACAAAGTATTTTGCCCGATCATCGCGATTTTATTACGCAAATGGCGCAAAGGGTTAACCAACAAATTAAAGCAATTGAGCACGCAAATTTTACCTATATAGACTTACACCCCGTATTTTTAGGCCCACAAGGTACGCTTAAAAAATCGCTCACGACCGATGGCACCCATTTGAACCAAGCAGGCTACGCCCTTTGGGCTGAGCAATTAACTCCCATAATGAAGACTTTATAATGAAGTGCTTATTAGTAGGTGTGTTAATAGCGCTAAGCTTTACGTGTGCAGCCAGTAAAGCGCCTGTAAAAAGCTACCCTAACGGCGCGACTAAAGCTGTTATTTTTAGCTACGACGATGGCGTTATACAAGACAGAAAGCTTGTGGAACTATTTAATAAGTACCAGGTTGTTGGTACGTTTAACTTAAACTCAGGTTTATTTGCTAAAAAGCTACCGTGGATGAAAGCCTTTACCGGTAAAGAAGGCGAATATATAAAACAAAGTGAAGTAAAAACACTTTATAAAGGCCATGAAATAGCAAGCCACAGTTACTCACATCCGGGCTTTGCGGGCTTAGATACAGCAGAATTAAAATTACAATTAGCTCGCAATAAGCACATTTTATCGCCCATAAAAGGCAGCCCCTTACACTCTTTTGCATACCCTTTAGGTTCTTACGATAAAGCCGCTATGAAATTAGTAAAACAAGCGGGCTTTACTAATGCCCGAACAGTAAACGACACCCTTAATTTTGAGCTCCCTACCAACTACATGGCATGGAACCCAACCGTTCACCACTCAAAAGCAATGCCATTAATAGAGCAATATATTGCGTTTAAAAGCAATAAGCTCACTGTAATGATGATTTGGGGCCATTCGTGGGAATTTGACAAAAACACTAAAAATAATAACTGGGATTACGCCGAGCAGCTCGTTCAAACAATCTCAAATAAAGATGATATTTGGTATGTATCGGCTGGAGAGTTCATCGCGTTTTTAGAGAATAAATAAGCGTGCGCAGTGCTAAGTAAAGCTCATATAAGCCCATTTAAATGTAGTAAGCGTAATTAGCTCATCCTTGATGCAATATCCATCGTTAATCTATTAACTCACTTCGAGTAACTGCGAAACTTCGTTTCGGTTCACTCTCACCCGGCGGGCGGACTGTAACTGATATTAGCGCCACTCTGAGTGGCCTCGAGTCCGCCCCGACACAAATTTCAGGCATAAAAAAACCCTAACCAATTTGGTTAGGGTCATAAAAAGTGGTACCAGCGGCCGGACTGTAACTGATATTAACGCCACTCTGAGTGGCGCTCGAGTCCCTCCCAATACAAATTTCAGGCATAAAAAAACCTCTGCTAAAACTAGCAGAGGCTGTAAAAAGTGGTACCCGCAGGCGGACTGTCACTGATATTAGCGCCACTCTGAGTGGCGCTCGAGTCCGTCCCAACACAAATTTCAGACATAAAAAAACCCTAACCAATTTGGTTAGGGTCATAAAAAGTGGTACCAGCGGCCGGGCTCGAACCGGCACGCCTTTCGGCAGGGGATTTTGAATCCCCCATGTATACCAATTTCATCACGCTGGCATCATTTTTCTTTAACCTTCTAAACACGAGAAGATAAAGAAAAACCACTTTAGAGCTCAGGATTATTTATGTACCTTCGTCTCTATGCCAAGCATTATACAAACAATAGGGGTGGCAGCAAGCGTTTTATGACATTAGCCTGATCAACCGCTTAACATTTAGACAGCCTGTGCAAAATGTCGTTTACTGGTTGAAGTATTAAATACAGCTAATAATAACGCTAAGGTATATCACTGAACTATAGCGCTTAGTATTTGTGAGCTTTTTTGCTAAACTAGCGCGCATATTAACAGTGAGAGTGTATTTATGTCGGGTGAGTTTCCACGAGCTGGTTTTTGGCGTCGTTTTGCGTCGTTAGTTTATGATACGTTAGCTATTATTGCGTTTGCTATGTTAACGGTTGTGCTCTATTTGTTTGCCGTACAAGGGCTTATTTCACTTGATGTTATTAGTTTAAATGGTGCTGAAGATGTATCGGCACTTATTCAAGAGTCACTGCTGCTGTCGAGTATTCGAAGTGCCTTACTTGTTATTGTTACTTTAGTATTTTTTGGCTATTTTTGGACTAAAAGCGGGCAAACTATTGGCATGCGCGCATGGCGTTTAAAAGTACAAACTAGTGAAGGAAGCTTAATTAGTTGGCCGCAGTCTATTGTTCGCAGCCTAAGTGCCCTGCTTGGTTTAGGTAATCTTGTGGTATTAATTGATTTTAAAAACAAAAAAGCGCTGCAAGACTATGTCTCAAAAACTGAGGTAATTACTCTTACAAAAGAAGAAAACAAACGTATTTACCGCGAGCTAGATTAATACCCATTTATACCAATGCGCAATAATACTTAATTATTTTGCGGGGCTAACTTGTCGCTACCTGCGTTAAAAAATTCTCATTTACGACTGCATGGATGCAGAAGGTAGAGCAATGCAGGAGCAACTGCCGAGAGCAACTAAATAGCGATTTTTTGCCTAGCTATCAACACGTTTTTCCAGCCTCAAAATTGATCACTTAATTAAGCTGATTGCTATTAGTTTTTGAATAACGCGTTATAAAAACAAAAAAGGTGACCATAGGTCACCTTTTTAGTATTAAATAAGCGCTTATAACGGCTATACCCGCTTATTCATCATGTACGTAGCAAAGCCTATAAATAGTATACTTGGCAGTACCGCGCCTATAATAGCGGGTATTTGATAAACCATTACCACAGGACCAAATATCTCATTTATTAAGTGAAATACAATTCCCGTTACTACACCCATAATGATACGTGCACCCATAGTAACGGTACGTAACGGGCCAAATATAAACGACAGTGCAACCAGTAGCATTACGGCAACAGACACAGGCTGCATTAGCTTACGCCACAAGGCCAGCTCATAGGTGCTGGTATCTTGCTCATTTTGCTGTAAATACCCTAAGTACGACCAAAGCCCTGTAAAGGAAAGCGACTCAGGCTTTACCGATACAACACCAAGCTTTTCGCCCGTTAATTGCGAAGGGTAAAACTCTTCATCAATGTGTTCACTACTTATTTGCTCATCACTAATATGAACCTTGTTTACATCGCGTAATAGCCAACCTTCATCACGACCAATGGCCACTTTAGCTTTGGTTATTTGAGTTAAATCGAGTGACTTATCAAATTGATACATGTGCACACCGTTTAAACGGCCGTTTTGATCTACATCTTCAATATTAATAAAGTTGTTGCCATCTTTAGCCCATACGCCTTTTTGTGCATTGAATACATCGCCGCCATAAATTGCCTGATTACGCATTTCTTTGGCGTGTTGTTGCGCCTCTGGTGCGCCCCACTCACCAAGAGCCATCATACACACAGCCATAAACACGGCGGTTTTCATTACCGAGCCTATAATTTGCAAGCGCGACATACCCGCAGCTTGCATTACCACCAGCTCACTGTTTGAAGCCAGTGCACCTAAGCCTGTTAAGCCACCAATAAGCGCGGCCATCGGGAAGAATATAACTAAATCGCCCGGCATACTGTAAAAGGTGTAAAGCGTTGCGGTCATTAAATCGTAACTGCCACGACCAACCGACTTTAGCTGATCAATAAACTTAATTAATGTACTAATTCCTACTAGCACCAACAAAGCAAATCCGGTGGTTTGTAAAATGCTGCGGCCTAAGTACCAATCGAGTGTTTTCATCATGCGCTTAACTCCCGTTTTGTTACAACGGCTTTAAGCCAGGCGCCCAATGGGCGACCTTTTATAATTAATAAACTACCTATAAATAAAGCGCTTAAGTGAATCCACCACAAACCAATTGAAGGCGGTATTTTGCCATCTTCTACGGCAAATTTTGCAGCATTGAGTAAGATAAAATAACCTAAGTACAAGCTAATGGCTGGCACTAATTTAGCAAACTTACCTTGGCGCGGATTAACCACACTTAGCGGTACTGCTATTAATGTTAGTAACGGAATAGAAAGCGGTATTGCAATACGCCACTGCCACTGGGCTATAGATTCAGAGGTATTGAGTGGCAATAGTTGATTAGTAGGTATTGCTTCTAATTTACGGCGCTGATGCTCTATTTCTTGCTCGCGTATTTGTACGCTGTAGCCATCAAACTGCGTTAAATTAAGGGCCGGTGTTTTGCCATCGGTTTCGTAGCGTTTGCCATCAGTTAGCACTAATTGTTGCTCACCGTTTATTGCCTCTACCACCACACCTTGTTCGGCATACACTAAACGTGCAAGGTCATCTTTTTCGGTATCCGGCAGTTGCGCTACAAATACTTTGTTAAGCTCTTTACCGCCGTTTTCAATGTTATGAATAAACACCACGGCTTTTTCATTACCGGTTTGTTGAAACCGCCCAGCCCTTAACGCAGATAAACCCGCATCGGCTTTGGCTTGCTCTTTTAATTGGTACTCTTGCTCACTCGCCCACGGCGCAAGGTACATGGTAAGAGAGGCTGCTAATATAGCCAAACCCACACTCGAAATTAAAGTAACGCGTACCACATACCATTCGCTCACCCCACAAGCTTTAAGAACGGTCATTTCGCTGTCGGCGTAAATACGGCTGTAGGCTAAAATAATGCCCAAAAATATACTCAATGGCAGGATCAGCGAAGCTAATTGCGGCAGTTTAAGCGCAATCATCGATAATACTAATTTGGCAGGAATGCTCCCTTCAGAGGCATCTCCTAAAATAACCACAAACTTTTGTGACACAAAAATGGTCATTAAAGTTAAAAATACGGCGACCTGCGATTTTAAAACCTCAGCGGTCAAATAACGAAAAATAAGCAATGCTCGCCCCTGTTAAACATAGAATTTCACTACAATAGTGATAATTTGATAATAAAGTAGCTATTTTACCCAGTTTTATCTGGTAAATAAGTCGTTATTATAAGCTAACAAAATTAATTATCCTACCTAAGTGCACGATATATTGTTGCATTAGTAGCCCTTAAACATATAAAGTTCAATTACACAGTAAGAGTCAGAAAAAATCAGCTAAAATTAAGATTATCCCTACATAAGTTACGTAGCGAAGACTAGATTTTATTTTTTTAGCCCCAATTAATAACGTATATGACTCACAACCAGGAGTAACAATGGAATTTAACGTAAAAAGTGGTAGCCCAGAAAAACAACGCAGCGCGTGTATTGTCGTTGGCGTTTACGAACCACGTAGGTTATCCCCCATTGGTGAACAACTCGATAAAATCAGCGATGGTTATATCTCAAATTTACTACGCCGTGGCGACCTAGAAGGTAAGCCGGGGCAAGTTTTATTATTGCATCATGTACCTAACGTTTTAAGCGAGCGCGTATTGCTTGTTGGCTGTGGTAAAGAGCGCGAGCTTGATGATAAGCAATATAAGCAAATAATTTCTAAAACAATTAATACCTTAAACGAAACCGGCTCAATGGAAGCGGTGTGCTTTTTAACAGAGCAACACGTTAAAGGCCGTGATACCTACTGGAAAGTTCGCCAAGCGGTAGAAACAACACAAGATTGCCTATACACATTTAACCAGCTAAAAAGCAAAAAAGTAGACCCTCGTCGTCCACTTCGTAAAATTGTGTTTAACGTACCAACGCGTCGCGAGCTGACCATTGGTGAAAGCGCTATTGAGCATGGTTTAGCCATTGCCGCAGGTAGTAAGCTATGTAAAGACGTAGCCAACATGCCACCTAATATTTGTAACCCTGCTTATTTAGGCGAACAAGCGCAAGAGCTGGCTAGCAATTTTGACAACATCACCGTTGATATTATTGGCGAAGAAAAGATGGCCGAACTAGGTATGAACTCGTACTTAGCAGTTGGTCGCGGCAGTGATAACGAATCGGTTATGTCGGTTATTAACTACAAAGGTGCAAGCGATGAGCAAGCGCCTATTGTGCTAGTAGGTAAAGGCTTAACGTTTGACTCAGGCGGTATTTCAATTAAGCCAGGCGAAGCCATGGATGAAATGAAATACGACATGGGCGGCGCAGCCGGTGTAATTGGCGCTATGCGCGCACTGGCACAAATGCAGCTACCTATTAATGTAATTGGCGTTTTAGCCGGCTGTGAAAACATGCCAAGCTCTAATGCGTATCGCCCTGGCGATATTTTAACAACAATGTCGGGGCAAACCGTTGAAGTGCTTAATACTGATGCCGAAGGCCGATTAGTATTATGTGATGCGTTAACTTACGTTGAGCGTTTTGACCCAGATACAGTAATTGACGTAGCAACACTAACAGGCGCATGTATTGTTGCCCTTGGTGCACACGCAACAGGTTTACTGTCAAACCACAACCCACTTGCGCATGATTTATTAAAAGCGTCTGAGCAAAGTGGCGACCGTGCATGGCAGTTACCACTGTGGGATGACTATCAAGATCAACTCGATAGCCCATTTGCCGATTTTACAAACTTAGGTGGGCGCTCTGCTGGTACTATTACCGCAGCGTGTTTCTTATCTAAGTTTACTAAAAAGTATAACTGGGCTCACTTAGACGTAGCCGGTACCGCGTGGCGCAGTGGCGCTAAAAAAGGCGCAACGGGTCGCCCTGTTCCTATGCTTACTCAGTATTTATTAAACCGAGCGGGTGTAAGCGAAGCTACGCACGATTAATAACCTAATTAACCTGAGCCTTATTTAGAAAAGCCACTCAGCAGGTATTTTTAGCGCTAACAGCGTTAAATTTATTTGCCATAGGGCAAATAAATTTAACCAGAGTTTAGGTTATTTAACTTGTATTAAGGCGCCATTTGGCGCCTTTTTTATTGCTGTAATTATCTGTGTATTAATTGAAGCAAACCCCGTTATATGGCAAAATCTGCCTCTTAATTTATGTGTATCAACTATGTGCACATTCAATGTCATGGGAAACCCCGATACAATGAACATGAATGCTCAATTTTTCGTTCTAAAGCAACAAGATGAATCTAAAGCGCAGGCTGATGATCATTTTGCTTTAGCAGCTCAAATTGCCGCAGAGCAGTATCGATTAGGGCATCGTGTATTTATTTTTGTAGATAACGAACATACCGCCTATGCCATTGACGAAACCATTTGGGCATTTGATCCCGACAGTTTTGTGCCGCATAACCTGCAAGGCGAAG
The DNA here is from genome assembly GCF_002433295.1 of Pseudoalteromonas sp. UBA6610. Lineage (NCBI taxonomy): Bacteria > Pseudomonadati > Pseudomonadota > Gammaproteobacteria > Alteromonadales > Pseudoalteromonadaceae > Pseudoalteromonas > Pseudoalteromonas sp. UBA6610. The sequence goes on from NZ_DJHW01000081.1 coordinate 31,195, forward strand.
GCCCTAAAGCCGGCGCACCAGTAGAAATAGGCACCACGCCTCCTGTTGGCAAACGTAACGTTTTAATTAACTTAGCTACTAACCTACCTGATTTTATTAGGCGTTTTAGCCAAGTTTTTGATTTTGTACCAGTAGAGTCTGTAGCTAAACAAGCCGCTCGTGAGCGCTTTAAAAAGCTGCGCCAACTTGGTGCCAATATCAGCACGCAAGAGATTAATAGCTAGCCGTTTAGGATAAAGCTAACCAACTAATTTAAGTACTTATTTAAGGTTCTGTGTAATGGATAAAACCTACAATCCGCAAGATATTGAACAGTCGCTATACCAAGACTGGGAACAAAAAGGCTACTTTAAGCCATCTGGCCAAGGCGTACCGTATTCGATCATGATCCCGCCGCCAAATGTCACCGGTAGCTTGCACATGGGCCACGCCTTCCAAGATACAATAATGGATACCCTTACGCGTTTTAAGCGTATGCAAGGTAACAACACATTATGGCAAGTAGGTACTGACCACGCGGGTATTGCAACGCAAATGTTGGTTGAACGTAAACTACACGCTGAAGAAGGTAAAACACGTCACGATTTAGGCCGCGAAGATTTTATTAATAAAATTTGGGAATGGAAAAACGAATCTGGCGGTACTATCACTAAACAGCTTCGCCGTCTTGGCGCATCGGTTGATTGGGACCGTGAACGCTTTACGATGGACGATGGCTTATCTGAAGCGGTTAAAGAAGTCTTTGTACGTCTTCACAAAGAAAACCTAATTTACCGCGGTAAGCGCCTAGTAAACTGGGATCCAAAATTACACACAGCTATTTCAGACCTTGAAGTTGAAAACAAAGACAAACAAGGCCACATGTGGAATTTGCGCTACCCACTTGCTGATGGCGTTAAAACACAAGACGGCAAAGACTACATTGTCGTAGCAACAACACGTCCAGAAACCATGCTAGGTGACTCAGGTGTTGCAGTAAACCCAGATGACGAACGCTACACAGATTTAATTGGTAAAGAGATTTTACTGCCTATCGTAAATCGTCGTATCACAATTGTTGCAGATGAACACGCTGATAAAGACAAAGGCACGGGTTGTGTAAAAATCACCCCAGCACACGACTTTAACGATAACGAAGTTGGCAAGCGTCATAAAATGCCAATGATCAATATTTTCGATAAAAACGCTGCTATTCTAAGCCAAGGTGAAACATACACCTTTGACGGTAAAGAACTTGAGTTTGATGCGCCAATTCCTGAGCGCTTACACGGCCTAGACCGTTTTGCTGCACGTAAAGCGATTATCGCAGAATTTGAAGAACTTGGTTTACTTGAAAAAATCGAAGACCATGCGTTAACTGTACCTTACGGCGACCGCTCTGGTGTGGTCATTGAGCCACTCCTTACCGACCAATGGTATGTACGTGTTGCGCCACTTGCAGAACCTGCAAAAGATGCCGTTAAAAATGGCGACATTCAGTTTGTGCCTAAACAGTACGAGAACATGTACTTCTCGTGGATGAACGACGTACAAGATTGGTGTATTTCACGCCAGCTTTGGTGGGGTCACCGTATTCCAGCTTGGTACGACAGCGAAGGCAACGTTTACGTTGGCCGCGATGAAGCTGAAGTACGCCGCGACAACAACATTGCCGATGATGTTGCGCTAAGCCAAGACGAAGACGTACTTGATACCTGGTTCTCATCTGCGCTGTGGACGTTCTCAACGCAAGGTTGGCCAGAGAACACGGATGATTTAAAAACCTTCCACCCGTCTGACGTGTTAGTAACGGGTTTTGATATTATTTTCTTCTGGGTTGCGCGTATGATCATGATGACGCTGCACTTTATAAAAGATGAAAATGGTAAGCCACAAGTGCCGTTTAAAACAGTGTATGTTACTGGCCTAATACGTGATGACAACGGCGATAAAATGTCTAAGTCAAAAGGTAACGTACTTGACCCACTAGATATGATTAACGGCATCGAGCTTGAAGATTTAGTACAAAAGCGTACTGGCAACATGATGCAGCCTAAACTTGCCGCTAAAATTGAAAAAGACACGCGCAAAGTATTTGCAAATGGTATTGAAGCACACGGTACCGATGCGCTTCGCTTTACCCTTGCAGCAATGGCATCAACTGGTCGTGATATCAACTGGGATATGAACCGCCTAGAAGGTTACCGTAACTTCTGTAATAAACTATGGAACGCAAGCCGTTACGTATTAATGAACACAGAAGAGCAAGATTGTGGCTTCAACGATGCACAAAAAGAGTTCTCATTAGCAGATCGTTGGATATTAGGTCAATTTGAAGCAACGGTTAAAACCTACACTGAGCACCTTGATAACTACCGATTTGATTTAGCGGCTAATACACTTTACGAATTCACTTGGAACCAGTTCTGTGATTGGTACTTAGAGCTGACTAAGCCGGTATTATTTAAAGGCAATGAAGCACAGCAACGTGGTACACGTAATACACTCATTACGGTACTAGAAAGCCTACTGCGCTTAATGCACCCAATGATGCCATACATTACCGAAACTATTTGGCAGCGCGTTGCACCACTGGCAGGGCTTGAAACTAAAGGCACCAGCATCATGATACAGGGCTTCCCTGTTTATAATGAAGCAAACGTTGATGCCCAAGCTATGGACGACTTAGAGTGGGTTAAACAGTTTATTTTAGCAATTCGTGTTATTCGTGGTGAGATGGACATCAGCCCAAGTAAGCCACTTAACGTGTTGCTAGCTAACGCATCGAGCGATGATGTGCGCCGTATTAACGAGAACGAGTCATTTATTGCCTCGCTTGCTAAACTTGAATCGTTCACCCTGCTTGAAAACAAAGACGATGCACCAGCGTGTGCAACATCCTATGTTGGCAACCTTGAAATTATGATCCCTATGGCGGGCTTAATTGACGTTGAAGCAGAGCTTGCACGTATTAACAAGCAACTCGAAAAAGCAGAAAAAGGCCTAGCCCAAGTGCAAAACAAGCTGGCTAACGAAAAGTTTGTAAATAACGCACCAGAAGCCGTACTTGCAAAAGAGAACGCGAAGCTTGCTGAATTCACTGATGCTAAAACCAAGCTACTTGAGCAAAAAACTAAAATAGAAAGCTTATAATTTTAGTTGCCTGCTAAAGCAATTTAGCAGGCATTAAAAAAGCCGCTCACTGTTAAAGTGAGCGGCTTTTTTGTGCCCTGCGATTAACCACAAGGCACAGCTACATTAGAACTTGTAGTTGTACTGAGCGCCAACAAGTACAGCGTGGCCTTTAGATTCAAAAGACCATTGCTGAGGTAAAGTGTCACTTTCTACTGTTTCAGTGAAAGTTTGTGTTTTACCACGTAATACGCTCACACCTAAATCAACATTCGAGTTTTTATCAATCGCGTAATTACCACCAAAAGAGAACCAAAAACGGTCTGTATCAGGGATAGAAATTGATAGATGCTTCTGTGATACAGGCGACTCATCAAAGGCAAAACCAGCACGCAATAACAGGTTTTCGCTATATTGGTAATCAGCACCTATCGAGTAGCGAAGTGCGTCAGAAAAATCTTCCGTTTTTTCAAATGCGCTAAACTTATCACCCGTTGGACTCGTTACTTGCGCCTCTAACGAATCAAAGCTGCTCCAACCGGTCCATAGTACACTGTAGTGTAAGCCTAGTTTTTCATCTAGCTGGTGAGAACCAGAAAATTCAGCAATTGCAGGTAATGTAATCTCAACTGAGCCTGGTAGCTCAATTTGTCCGTCCAACCCACCATCAATGAATGTAGGTAGCTCATTAGAGTATTCACCTTCAAACGTGATGTCTGTTTCGCTACGGTAGTTAAAACCAAAACGGCTGTTTTCATCTAACTGATACATTAAGCCAATGTTTAAGCCATAACCCATATCATCGCCTTCAAGGTTAACAGCATCGGCACTTGCAGGAATAGACGCAATCGCAGGGTTTACTGGTGGTACTTCACCGAACTTACGAATAATTTTAGCCTCTGCATACACTGCATTTAGACCAATACCAAAACTAAACTGCTCTGATACTTTATAAGCAACACTTGCATTCATGTTCACTGTGACAATTTCTGTTTCACCAGCAATTTGACCAGCAGCATAGTCATCATCAAATTCGGTCGCAAGGCCAAAGTTAGAAAACGCGCCAAAACCAACCGATACTTTATCGTTTACAGGCATAGTGAAATAAGCAGCCGGAATAATCGCACTAGGAGCGATACTGTCATCATTTAATACGCTATTATCGAAACCATATCCGTTACCGGTTCCTTCTAAGCTCACATCTGGAATTACACCAATAGCAGCAACACTAAGTTGCTTATCTTTAAATAAAGTCATTAATGCAGGGTTGCGAGCAACAACAGACGCATCATCTGCGATAGATGCTTCACCTGCGTATGCACGGCCTAAACCTGACGCGTTTTGCTCTGCTAATTGAAACGCGGCTGCAAAACTATCAGCCGAAACAAATGCAAGCGAAGCTGCAATAAGAGTTTTAGAAAATTTCATTGTTGTGTCCTTAACCAAACAAGCGTTTGGGTATCTATGTGTTGTTATTAGGATTTTAAACTTGGCTACACTACCTTAATTTTTTATAAAAAACTGTAACAAAGCGACAAAAAACACCAAAAAACACGTTTTTTAACTACATTTTAACAACTATTTAAAACTCATCGGAGCAGAAATGTGTTATTAGAGCTTATACTCTAATTGTAATTAATTATCATTTAGATTGACTTGTAATTCCCTGCATTTTAAACTCATTACAAAATCACAAAGGAAGCAAATAGGTGATCATTTTACTTATTATTGCAGGGCTCATTTTTTGTGGCGCCAGTGTGTTTTGTTTTTATAAAGCAAACTATTGTGCCTGCACACAAGCCGGCCAATGCGATAACCCCGTAAACCATTACTGGTTAGGGGCCATGCTAAATGCATTAGTGTCGTTAGCTTTTTGCTGTATTGCACTGCATGTACAGCAAGGAACATTATTATGGCTAACGTTAATGGCGAGTTGTTTTTTAGGCGCTTATATTTCTGCTAAACGCGAAAAACTTAAGCGCTGTAAAAAAGCTAATTCAACAAGTGCTCTTTTAACAAACGAGCCAAATTAATTTGATAGTCGAGTGGCTTGATACTCGACACTATTTTAATACTTTGATCAGGCTCATTTAAGTCTAAGTCTTTAGGGGTGACGTGGTGCCCGTGTTTAGCATTATAAAATAGCTTAACTTTAGGCTTGATGGGATTTGATTTATTGCCCTCGAGCACGAGAGCTAATCGCTCATTGGTTAATTTAACAATAGTGCCTACTGGGTGCACACCTAAACATTTAATAAAGTGCTGTACTAGCTCTGCATCAAATAGCTCTTTGTTAGCCAACAAATAACGCAGCGCATTAATGGGTTCATCCCCTTCTTGATGGGGTCTATCGGCTGTTAACGCATCGTACACATCAACAATCGCCATTATGCGCGCTGGGCGACTAAGCTTTTCAGCTGTTATACCACGCGGATAGCCTGAGCCATCTAATCGCTCATGGTGGTTAACTATCATGTCGAGTATAAGGGGGGTAATGCCTTTTTCACCTTTAACCAGACCTAAACCTTGAGCCACATGGCGTTTAATAATATCCATTTCGCTGCTAGTGAGTTTACTTGGCCTAGAAATAATCCCCTGGGGGAGTTTAGCTTGGCCTAAATCGTGAAGTAACGCGCCCATAGCAAGCTGCTGCACGGCTTCTTCTTTATATCCTAAATATTTAGCAAATACGGCGGTAAAAATAGCGCAGTTAATCATGTGGCGCCAATTGTAGCTATGTTTGTCTTTTATGCGGGTTAAAATGGTCATTGCGCTGGTATTTCTAAATACCGAGCTGACTATATCGTTAGCCATTTCATCAATCACCTTTAAATTAACCGACAACCCTGTGGTTACATCGCCATACAAAGCTTGCAGCTTGCGATTATGCTGCTCAAAGTTGATGCTGGCTTTGGCAAATTCTTGCTCAAGGGTAATCGCAGGTTTTACAACGGGTGGTTTTGTTTTACTGCTTGAAGTGGTGCTCTTTTGTGAGGGCGCACTCTTAGGTTTGTACTTATCGGGTATGGCGGCATCGCCTTTGGTAAAGTCGATAAGCAGCTCTAAAACGCCTTCGGTTACTAAGCGTTTTATAATTGCCTGGTTTCGCACTAAGCCACTGGTTTTTATTTTTATACTGTTGAGCCCTTCATGCTGTTTGGTAACACTGTCAACAAACATACCTGGGGTGAGCTCTGAAATGGGTAACGCGATGAGCATGGCAGAAGCGTTTTCTACAATTAAATATGCCTACTAAATAGCATTGTTTAACCCTAAAAGTCTACTTTTTGAGTTGAGGGCAATACCATATAACTATAAAGGACTACTAAAATGAAGGTAGACGTAAACAGGAAAACAATAAAAAGCAAATGGCGCTCTTGCTAGGAATCGAACCTAGAACTTAGCCTCCGGAGGGCCACGTGATATCCATTTCACCACAAGAGCACATTTGTTGCTAAAACACTAACTCGCGATATCAATGCTTTAGCATTGGCAATAATAAAGAGATCTTTAAATAAATACCAGCATCATTGAGTTATATGCCTATAAATCAAACTGTTTTTGATAAAACACTTCACAACTTGCCAAAAACAAGCTATTTATTGGTATTCGATAAAAAAATAGTAACCGTTTGGCAACATGTTCTGAATGCTTACGGATTATATAGAGGATGTAATTATGAGTTTAATGTCGACTGAGCAAGTGGCTGAGTTTTTAGGTGTAAAAGCCGAGCGGGTAAAACGCCTTGCTCGTGAGAGCTTGCTTATTGCCAAGTCTGAAGATGAAAACGGTGAGCCCCAATTTGATGCTGACGAAGTAGCAAAGTACAAAGAGCTTGCCGCGCGTTTTGGCGGGCTTTAATCTTTTATCTCGTTTAATAACTTATTTAGCTGCGCGCGTAATGTGCTTGCCTTATTATTTATGTCGCGCTGCTCATACCACCCTATACACAACACCAAAAACACCACTTTAAAGTAACGTAGCTTGTCATAAGCGCAATAAAACTCACTGGGTATTGCTTGCTGGGCGCTATATTGCTCAAGCAAAGTGTGCTCTGCGTGCCCATTTAGCTCTAAGCTAACCGCAAGTGCCGCTAAATCAAAATACACGTCGTTTGTTTGCGCATATTCAAAGTCAATTAAATACATGCCTCTTGAATTTACTATTAGGTTATCTTTAACTAAATCGTTATGACAAAAGCCACTGCTGTAGGGCATATCACTAATGGCGCTTAGCGTATCTTCAATTAAGCGGCTGTGCTGTTGATATATGTTGCTATTAGCGTAATACACAAGCTCTTTTGCAATGTCCATTGGCTGTGTAGCTAGAGGGTAACTATGAACGCGTGCCAACTTTTCAACTAGGTCAATACTGTAATTATTAGTAGCGATATCACCACAAATATAGCGAAATGCAGCTCGCCTGTTAGCCTTATCGAGCCAAATGGGTTTAGGGCAAACGTTATGTTGGCTAAGTGCAGTTTGGGCTTGTAGCCCTATTTTAGGCCAATGCGATTTGTAGCATTTTAATAAGTAGTTTTGCTGTGCAGTTTTTATTAGGTAATTGTCGTTACTTAAACCATTCACTAATTTAGTGGTTTGTAGCACGTGCTCAGGTGCCACAAACTCACTACATAACGCGGCAATATTTGGATTACGGTGCATGCGTTATAATTGCGCTAATGGCTTAGCTTGGCTTTGCTCGTACTCTTCGTACCAGGTTTTAAATCCCCACGCGGCCATAATAGTGTAAAAAATAAATAGCGCGAGCGTTGGGTAATAGCCTTTTTCGTAATACAAATACATAGAGGCCGCATCAATAACAATCCAATACAGCCAGTTTTCGAGTACTTTTTTAGCAACTAAATACGTGGTTACCACCGCAAAACAGGTTGTAAAGCTGTCTAGGTAGGCAAAATCGGCGTGGGTGTAGTTTTGCATTACATAGCCAATAATAATGGCCGCTAAGCTCGTAGCGCCTATAAGAATGGCGTGGCGTTGTGTAGACCATGAGGTAATACTAATATTATCTGCTTTGCCTTTGCGCCATACCATCCAGCCAAATACAGCCATGTACATGTAATAAAAATTGAGTAGCGACTCCATAAGCAGCGCGCCATTCCAGTACATTATGGTGTAAATAAGCGTGCTAAAAAAAGCGGCAGGCCAGCACCATAGGCTTTCTTTTATTGCCAGTAATAAATAAGCAATAGACAACCCTACCGCAATATATTCCCAATGCGACATTGCTGTAAAACCACTTAAGGTTTGTGTTAAAAAATCCATGTGTGCGGTTACCGTTTTTAATACACGTTAAATAAAGGCGATTACTCTGGAGATAAATCGCCAGATAAAAACTTACAAACAAAAATAGCCTTACCAAACTCTTCGTACGAGCGTTTAATTTCAGTGTTTAGCACTTGCATTACTAAATCGTAATCGCCAAAAACTTGTGTAGAAAGCGTATTGGTGATCACTTTTAAGTTGTCGTATTCGTTCAAACGGTCAATAAAGCCCTTAATAAACGGGATGTAATCTTGATGAAGTGGGTATTTACTGATCTCTACTGATAATTTCATTTTAAACTCTACTTTTAATTATTTGATTTCAACAAATCGTTCAATGCCAGTTCAATACAGTGTAAAATTACACTCACACTCAATTAGCTGAGCTTATTATGGCACGCAGAATAACCTATACATTTAAAAACCAACCGCGCGAAATTAACTTCGCAAAAGACAAATACCACGACATGTATCAAGCTATTGCCGCTGCCGAAGGTATTGATTTAACTAACTACTTAAACATGGTACGCCAAATAGAAATGACCTCAAAAGGCTCTTCGGCTGTACGTAACTTTCGTGACCAAGAATTTGCCCGTATGGGCTTTAGTGATATTTACTTTATTAAAGAATAAATATCACTTATTAACTATCGCTGGTACTCGTAACTTACGCGCGGTGTAATATTACACAGTAATTCGTAAGGGATAGTATCGGCGCAGTGGGCTATTTCTTCAACCGGAAGCTCCGGCCCCCACATTGTAACGCTGTCGCCTACTTTAACATTGTGCTCGTTTTCGCCTATATCAATGCTTATCATATCCATAGACACACTGCCTACAATACCGTAACGCTGCCCTGCAATCATAACCGGTGTGCCTTCTTTGGCATGACGCGGATAGCCATCGCCATAACCCATAGCCACTACGGCTAATTGGGTTGGTTTATCACTTTGCCAACGGCCTCCGTACCCTACACGCTCGTGTGCGGCAACATCACGCACTGCAATCACCTTTGTGGTTAAACGCATGACCGGTTTTAAATTGTGTTCTTGCCCTGTGCAGTTTGCCATTGGCGACACCCCATAAAGCATAAGTCCTGGGCGTATCCAATCACCATGTCCTGCTGGCCAAGCTATAATACCGGCCGAGTTTGATAAACAATGCGCTTGGTCTATGCCCTTTACAAGCGTATCAAATAAGCTAATTTGCTGCGCCGTTTTAGTATTGTGCGTATCATCGGCACACGAAAAATGGGTCATCAAATTAATGGTGCTTTTAGCATTGGGTGTGCGCTGCAAGCGACTATAAAATGCGTCAAACTGCTCCGGTGCTATGCCTAATCGGTGCATGCCGGTGTTTATTTTTAGCCAGCAAGTAATTGGCGCATCTAAGGTGGCATTTTCTATTGCTGCAAGCTGGTTTTCGTCGTGCACAATAGTTTGAAAATTATTAGCCAATAAAATAGGTAAGTCGGCTTTATTAAAAAATCCCTCAAGCAGTACTATTGGCTTTGTTAAACCACCGGCGCGCAGTGCGAGGGCTTCATCAATTCGGGCAACAGCAAAAGCATCAGCACTATTTAAGTGCTGGGCAATTTTTACTAAACCATGCCCATACGCATTGGCTTTTAATACCGCCATTATTTTGCTATTTGGCGCAAAACGTTTTACCTGCGATAAGTTATGCGCAAGGGCGGTTAGGTTAATTTCGGCAGTGGCTAGGCGCATTAGTATTCATCATCAACTGCTGGCCCCGCGTAATTATCAAAGCGAGAAAATTGCCCTTGGAAGGTTAAGCGCACTTTACCAATTGGGCCGTTACGCTGTTTACCTATGATAATTTCGGCGATGCCTTTTTCTGTACTGTCTTCGTTGTATACCTCATCACGGTATATAAACATGATTAAATCGGCATCTTGCTCTATCGAACCCGACTCACGTAAATCTGAGTTAATTGGGCGTTTATCGGCACGTTGCTCTAGCGTACGGTTTAGCTGCGAAAGCGCAATAACCGGGCACTGTAACTCTTTAGCGAGCGCTTTTAATGAACGCGATATTTCGGCAATCTCTAAAGTACGATTATCTGATAAACTAGGTACGCGCATTAACTGAAGGTAATCGACCATGATCATACTAATACCACCGTGGTCGCGCGCTATACGTCTTGCACGTGAACGCACATCGGTAGGTGTAAGCCCCGATGCATCATCAACATACATTTTGCCTTTTTCCATCAACAGCCCCATAGTTGATGAAAGGCGTGCCCAATCGTCATCATCTAGCTGGCCAGTACGTACCTTAGTTTGGTTAATACGACCAAGTGATGCCAACATCCTCATCATAATTTGTTCAGAGGGCATCTCTAATGAGTAAATAAGCACAGGCTTGTCTTGCGTCATTGCGGCGTGCTCAGCAAGGTTCATCGCAAAGGTGGTTTTACCCATTGAAGGACGTGCTGCAACAATAATTAAATCAGAAGGCTGCATACCTGCTGTCATTTTATCTAAATCAGCATACCCAGTGCTTACACCGGTTACACCGTCTTGCGGCGACTGGTATAGCTCTTCGATTTTATCGACGGTTTTTTCAAGAATGTTATGAATGCTTTGCGGGCCTTCGGTACTTTTTGTACGTTGCTCAGCAATTTTAAATACTTTACTCTCGGCAAAGTCTAATAAGTCGTGGCTGGTACGCCCTTCTGGGTTAAAACCAGCTTCGGCTATTTCATTAGCTACGCCAATCATTTCGCGTACTACCGCGCGCTCACGCACAATATTGGCGTATGCATCGATATTCGCAGCACTTGGGGTGTTTTTAGCTATTTCAGCTAAGTAAGCAAAACCACCAATGCCTGCTAGTTGGTTATTTTTTTCAAGACTTTCTGAAATTGTGATTAAATCTATCGGATCGCCCACTTCAGCAAGCGCGGTCATGGCTTCAAAAATAAGCTTATGGGTGCGGGTATAAAAGTCCTGCGCAACAACCAGCTCTGCTACGCGGTCAAAAGCTTGGTTATCAAGCATTAAGCCACCTAAAACAGATTGTTCAGCTTCTATTGAATGGGGAGGAACTTTAAGGGTATCGACTTGCTTATCTGGTTTGGCCATAACTTCACAGTACTAAAATTGAATGGCTCTATTCTATCGACTTGGCGGGGCTGTGCAAATAGCAAAGCAGGAAATCTTTTCCTGCTTTTTGTAATCATTAACGCTAATTAGCGTTATTTAGTTCGAAGCTCAATGCGCCCGCTTATAGTATCCATTTCAACACTTGCGCTGCCACCATTGGCACTAAACTCTAAATCACTAGAAGGGCCATATTTAGCTTTAGTAACTTTATCGCTGGTAACTTTATTAATAATTTTACCATTAGCATGAGCTTTAATCTCAAACTGAGCCGATACACTTTGCGGGAAGTAAAAATCAGCATCGCCACTTACCGACTCATAGCGAACATCAGCCCCTTTTAGCAACTCACTGATGTGTATTTCAGCTTCGCCGTTTACAGTATTAATACGTAAGCTTTTTATGCTCGATAATGTAAAATCGATATCGCCATTTACGTTTTCTAATCGTACGTCGTTTGCGGTTGTGCTTGATTTGATATCGCCATTTACGGCGCTAAAGCGCAGCTCGCCACTTGATTGCTTATCGTTTATTTCGCCGTTTACGGTTTCAAATTGAATATTGCCGCTTAAGTTCTGTGCGTTTACATCGCCATTAACGGTGCTTAATTTAACAGTGCCGCTAATGTCATCTACCGTAATTTCACCATTAACAACATCAACCTCAGCGCCTTTTTTGAGTGTTTTTGCAGTCACTGACACATTTACGCCAGCAAATTCTAAGCGACTGCTTTTTGGCATAAATACTGTTAAGTTAGAGCCATCTCCATTGTTACCCCATCCCAAATTGCGTGGCATTTTTACTATAAATTCGGTTTTATCACCTCTCGTTTTAAGCTCAAATCCTTCGGCCTTGTCATCAAGCTCGCCGGAGACTTTAAATTCGTTTTTATCCCAGCCGGTTATGTTTACATCGCCGCGTTGGTTTTCAATAAAAATAGTGCCGCCGCTTGGCACCTCTATTTGCTTATCTATTTTTTCGCCCGCTAAAACGCTCAGTGGTAGTAGGCTTAGCCCAAGTAAAATTGCTTTCATGTTATTCCCCTATATTTGCTGCCAACGCGGTGCATGCACCTTGTTAATTAAGTCGAGTTGTTGCTGGTAAACTTGCGCCAACATAGTCAGTAATGCCTGATTTTGTGGCTCGTTTTCAAGTGCCTGTTTAATTGCTTGCTCTGCTTCTTCTAGTTCTTGTAACTGTGCTTGCCAGTTATTGGTAAGTGCATCCTGGTTTTTGTACTGCACTAATAAACTTTGCTTTTGCGCTTTAAAATAATCGCTCATAGCAGCCACTTGGCTTGGCTCGTTATTGCTCATAAATATATTTATTGCTAATAACGCCGCTGCACTGCACGCAGCAATAGCGCTCAATTTAGGCCATAATGGCGCTTTAACAGCAGGCGGCTTAGCTGTAACTATGGCGTGCTCAATGCCCTGCCAAAGTACTTTATTGGGCGCTATGTCTTTATTTAAATTGTTTAAAGACTCGTTTAAGTAGTCATCAAAATTTTGTTTACTCATACTCGTACCACTCTTGTAATAACTGCCTTGCACGATGATATTGCGACTTACTCGACCCCACTGCCATTCCCAATTGCTGGGCTATTTCTTCGTGGCGGTAGCCTTCAATAGCATATAAAACAAACACCATGCGGGCGCGCTCTGGTAGGCGAACAATTAATTTATCTAACCCGTTTAATCCCTTACAACTTTGCGCGCTTTGCTCATCCATACCGCTTTGCTCTATGCTCACAACTTTGTTTAACCAGCTTTTGTGCTTGCGTACATAACTAATCGCAATGTTGCTTGCTACGCTATATAGCCAAGTAGAAAATTGTGAGCGCCCGTCAAACTGCGCTATTTTATGCCAAACTTGCACAAATACCTCTTGGGCGGCATCTTCAGCGTGCGCTTCATCGGCCAGTAAGCGCAAACATAAACCGTAAACACGCTTTATATGCAGCTCATATAATGCTTTATAAGCATTTTGATCCCCCGCTTTAACACGCTCAATGAGTGCAAGGTCGCATAGGGGCGTGTGCTCGGGTTTTGTGTGTAACATCCGTGATGTCGCCTTTTAATTATTTTTATTTAAAAACGTGTATTAATGAGTGTATTGATTACTAAGACGCAAAGACAGACAAGAAAGGTTTAAACTAATAATAAAAATAGTTAAATAATTTTATAAAGAGGTATTAGATGGGTATTAAAGAGGAATTTTAGATACAAAAAAGCCGTGCTAAAAGCACGGCTTTTTGGGCTTAATTAAAAATTAAGCTTCAGCAATAACGATTACTTTAATAGTAGCTGTTACGTCTGAGTGTACTGCGATTGCAACGTCGAATTCGCCAGTTTCACGGATAGTACCGTGAGGTAAACGAACTTCTGATTTAGCAACTTCAACACCAACAGCTGAGATAGCGTCAGCGATGTCACGAGTACCGATTGAACCGAATAGCTTACCTTCGTCACCAGCTTTAGATACTAAAGTAACTTCTGCTAATGCTTCTAGTTTATCAGCGCGTGCTTGTGCTGCAGTTAACTGTTCAGCGATTTTCGCTTCTAAGTCTGCGCGACGAGCATCAAACGTTTCAATGTTTGCTTTAGTTGCAGGAACTGCCTTACCTTGCGGGAAAAGGAAGTTACGTGCGAAGCCAGATTTAACAACAACCTGGTCACCTAGGCCACCTAGGTTAGCGATCTTATCTAGTAGAATAACTTGCATGTTTCTACACCTTTTAAAAACTGTTAATCCGCTGCTTACTTATGT